>DATFGN010000318.1:0-18996 GCA_035249405.1 Gemmatimonadales bacterium | reverse complement strand
TGAGACGGTCACGGTAGCGAGCACCACCGTCTCGCCGTATTGCACCAGACACGACCCGGCTGCCTGCTTGGCGAGCCTTCCGGTCTCGAATCGCAACGCGCGACCCGCAAAATCGCGTTCCACGTGCTTCACATGCACCTCTGTCTCGAGCACCCGTGAATACGCCGAGCGCCCCGGTGCTCTTCCGGGGCGCCCCGCGTGACGCATGTGACCACTAGTGGCGGAGACCCAGCTCGTCGATGAGCTGCCGATACTTTCCGAGATCGGTTCGCTTCAGGTACTCCAGCAGGCGGCGGCGCTTGGAAACGAGCTTCAGCAGCCCGCGCTGCCCGTGGTTGTCCTTGGCGTGCACTCGGAAGTGTTCGGTGAGATGGTTGATCCGCTCGGTGAGCAGCGCAACCTGAACCCGGCTCGAACCGGTGTCCCGGTCGTGCAGCCCGTACTTCGTGACCGGCGTCGTCTTCTCGTCCATGCGTCGACATTCCCTAATCGTTGTGAGCACACTAAGTTAGACCACGTATGGACGGATGTAAAGGGTGTCCGTGACCGGCTCCGAAACCGACCTCGTCGGCAGGCAGCTTGGCCCCTACCAGGTAGAACGGCTGCTGGGGCAAGGCGGCTTTGCCTGGGTGTACCTGTGCCGGGACCAGGACGGCGCTGCAGTGGCGGTGAAGGTGCTCAAACCACGCTACGCTGGGGATCCGCAATTCGAGAGCCGGTTCCGTAACGAGAGCCAAACCGCCGGCAAGTTGGAGCACCCCAACATCATTCGCGTCCGGTCGGTCGGCAAAGAATCCAAAAACGTCTACTTCAGCATGGACTACTACCCGGACAGCCTCGGGGCGCGTCTCACGCGCGAGGGCCCGCTGCCCGAAGCCGCGCTCCTGGGGATCGCCCTGGACTTGGTGCGCGCCCTCGGCTTCGCGCATGGACAGGGCATCATCCACCGCGATATCAAGCCGGACAATGTCATGCTGCGCTCCGACGGCACGGCAGTCCTGACCGATTTCGGCATCGCGCGCGCCGTTTCCGGCTACGTGGCGTCTACCGGGCACAACATGACGATCGGGACGCCCCAGTACCTCTCACCCGAGCAGGCACAGGGACGCGAGCTGGATCCGCGCGTGGATTTCTATTCGCTGGGCGTCACCCTGTACAAGGCTGCCACCGGCGAGGTTCCGTTCAACGCGACCGATTGGTTCGAGCTGGCGCGCATGCACGTAGAGGACCCGCCGCCGTCACTGCGCAAACGGCAGCCGGAGCTGTCGAGCCGGTTCGAGCGCGTCGTGGTGAAGTGCCTCGCCAAGCACCCCGACGACCGCTATCAAACCGCGGCGGAGTTGGAAGCGGATCTGATCGAGGTCCAGAGTGGCAAACGGCCCACGGCGGATCTGGGCACACAGCCACTACCCAGCCGGGAAATTGTCGCCATGCGCCAGGCGCGACCGTCCGGGCGGCGTGGAGCCTGGATCGCCGTCCTCGTGCTCGGCGTGGTGTTGATCGCGGCGATTGCCCTCTTGATCAGGCTGATGCGCTAAACAGGCGGCGCACGGCCCGGACCAACCGGGAGATGAAGCCAGGTGCACCGGCCGTGGAGGACGTCGCAGCGGCGATGGCTTCCGGCGTGCCGGTCCCACCACCCCACCCCGATGCCAGTGCCGCGCTCACCGCCTGACGCAGCTCGGCCTCCTCGGCTGCCGGAAACGGACGCTCGGCCAGGCGAATGTCGAATCCGGCGCCGCCTTCCGTACGAACCAGCTGCCCCACACCCGGCGACGCCCGCTCGATGATCTCCATCACCGGCCGCAACGCCTCCCGCGTCTTGCGATCGCCCGTCCGGTAGTACTCCACGGCCAACGCCGGTATGAGCCGCTCCGGCGGCACCCGACCGTCCAGGTATCCGGCGAGCAGCCCGCTAACGGCGGAAGAGCCCGAAGACGTCATTGCTGATGGCAAAGAGCATGATGGCTGTCACGACGATCAAGCCCACATTCGTGATCCGCGTGCGCAGCTCGACCGAAAGCGGGCGCCGGCGGATCGCCTCGGCCAGGAGCAGCAGTAACCCACCACCGTCCAATACCGGGATGGGAAGCAGATTCAGGACGGCGAGATTGATGGACAAGGCCGCGATGAGCCCGATCAGCGGCGCCAGACCCAGTCGGAAGGCTTCACCCGACACCTGGCCGATGCGAATCGGCCCGCCCAGCTCGCGGACCGATATCTGGCCGGTCACGAGCCCTTTCACGGCCGCGAGCACCTGACCCGCGATGTCCAGGGTTCGACGCCCACCCTCGCGGATCGCGCCTCCCAATCCGTATTGGACGTGCACGACGGGGACATCCGGGCTGATGCCGAGATATCCGCCGGGGGCGAACTTGCGCGTGTGCGGATCCTGCATGTCACGCTGCTCCGGAGTGACGGCGATCGTTTGGATCGTTCCAGCGCGATGGATCGTGACCGTGAGCGGAGTGTTCGCACGGGCGCGAACGATGCGCGTGAACTGATACCAGGAAATCACCATCTCTCCGTTCACGGCGACCACCGTGTCACCGGACTCGAAACCGGATCGGCTTGCCGGTCCATCCCTGACCTCGCCAACCACGGGCGCAACCATCGGCGCCAGCGCCCCGACCAACGCCGTGCGACTGGCCTCTTCGAGAGGCACGACGAGATCCAACGGCTGCGGGCGTCCCTCCACCTCAACGCGAATGGGCGATGCGGCGGTGAAGAGACGCTCCTGCAGTTCCTCCCAGCTGGTCACGGGAGCACCCGCGATCGCAAAGATCCGCTCTCCGCGCTGCAGGTCGCCGAGCGCCTTCGCTCCCTCCGGAAGCTCCGAAGCCCACACGGTATCCACCTGCGTGATGGGCGTGCGATCGACGCCGGTCGTAGCCGCGACAGTCGTATAGATCGCAAAGGCGAACAGCGCGTTCATCGTGACGCCGGCGAGGAGAATCACGGCTCGGGCCCAGATTGGGCGCTTCTCGAAGACCCGATCCGGATCGATGTGCACACCCGTCCCCGGCGCCCCGCCCTCGAGCTTCTGCGCCGCCCCCTGCTCTTCCAGTGTCGCCATGCTGACGTAGCCGCCGATCGGCAGCCACGAGAGCGCGTACTCGGTCTCCCCGATCCGGAACGTGAGTGCCTTGATCGCCGGCCCGATTCCGAGAGAGAACCGGATCACTTGAACGCCGAGGGCCTTGGCCGCGACGAAATGCCCCAACTCGTGGACGAAAATGAGCGGCCCGATCACGATAAGGAACGCGAGCAGTGTCAGGAGCACACGGCCTCCCGCGCCCGGCGCCGGCCATGTTCGTCCGCCGCAAGGACGGCGTCGAGCGACGCGGCGTCGGTCGGAGCATAGTCGACCAGCACCTGCTCGATGGTTTCGGCGATGCGCCCGAATCGGATGCGGCCCTCGAGGAACGCCGCGACGGCGATTTCATTGGCGGCATTGAAGACGGCAGGGGCGGTTCCGCCCGCTTCTCCCGCGGCACGGCCGAGCGCATAGGCCGGGAAGCGCGCCGGGGAAACCGGCTCGAAGGTGAGGGCACCGGCCGCCAGCGCATCGAATCGCCGCAGTCCCGAATCGGCGACCCGCTCCGGATGGGTCAATGCGTAGAGAATCGGCAGCTCCATGTTCGGAAATCCCATCTGGGCGAGCACCGAGCCGTCGACGAGCTCGACCAGGGCGTGGATGATCGATTGCGGGTGCACGACCACGTCGACCTGTTGGTACGCCAGTGCGAACAGAAAGTGCGCTTCGATGACCTCGAGCGCTTTGTTGACGAGGGTTGCCGAGTCCACGGTGATCTTTCGGCCCATCGACCACGTCGGGTGGCGCAGCGCCTGCTCCACGGTGGCATCGGTGATCTGGACCGGGTCCCAGGTCCGAAACGGCCCGCCGGACGCGGTGAGCACGAGACGCTCCACATCGCTCGAGGAGCGGCCGGAGAGACATTGCAGCACCGCGCTGTGCTCGGAGTCTACGGGGATGATCTCGCCACTCCCCTCGAGCGCGGTCTGCGTAACCAGCGCCCCCGCCATCACCAGGGTTTCCTTATTGGCGAGGGCGACCCGTTTGCCCGCCCGCAGCGCCGCAAGCGTCGCCTCGAGCCCCGCCGCCCCGACGATCGCGTTCACCACGATCTTGGCGTCCGGATGCGTCGCGGCCTCGACGAGACACGCAGTCCCCTTCCCCCTTCCCCCTTCTCCCTTCGCGCCATTCACCAATCCGACGTACGCCGGCTGCCACTCACCCGCCTGCGCGCGTAACAGCTCCGCATTGCTGTGCGCAGTCAGCGCCACCACCCGGAAGCGGTCCCGATGACGCGCCAGGACGCCCAGCGTCGACTGCCCGATCGAGCCCGTCGATCCCAGAATCGCGACGCCGATCATATGATGCCGAACACGCGATAGAGGCCGGCAGCGACCGGGATCACGAAGTACAGGGAATCGAGCCGGTCGAGAACGCCACCGTGTCCGGGAATCAGGGCCGACGAATCCTTGACCCCGGCTTCACGCTTGAACAACGATTCCGCCACGTCGCCAATCTGGGCCACGACCCCCAGGACGGCGCCCAGCAAGGCGAGCTGGATGACGCTGAGATGCAACCCGAAGCGGGGCAGAATCCACGTGCCCAGCGCTACCGCGGCGATCACCGCACCGGCAAACCCGCCGACCGCCCCCGCCCACGTTTTGTGCGGCGAGAGCACGGGGGCAAGCTTCTTGCCACCGATCGACGACCCCGCCGCCATCGCTGCCGTGTCACAGATCCAGGTGAGCGCCAAGGGCAACAGGGTCAGGACAGCCAGCGGCCAACTCTTGATCCCCGCGTTGGCTCCGTGACGAATCGGGATGAGAAACGCCGGGAGCGCGGAAGCGTACAGCGCACCGAAGACCGTGATCGCGACGGCCGAAAGCGGCCGCCCTTCTGGTCCCCGCAGCGGCATGGCGATCGATAGCACGGCGAGTATCCACAACGCGCCAATGAACAGTGCCGGCTCGGCCCAGTGCATCTCGGACCCCTTGGCCCAATACGCGGCCAGGGGAATCACCGCGGCGGCAGCTAACCCAATACCATCGAGCGGCGCGATCTGCTTGCGGCGCGCCAGATCATAGACCTCGCGGGCGCCGAGAACGCCCAACACCGCGAGCATGGCCGCGAGCGGCCACCCACCCCACCACAGCAGCCCGACCACGGTGGGAATAGCCACCACGGCGAAAGCGATGCGTTGCGCCAGGTTGCGCGACATCAGGCCGTGACGGTCCCGTAGCGTCGATCGCGCCGCTGGAAGTCGAGGATCGCTTCGAACAGGGTGCTGCGGGTGAAATCGGGCCACAGGACCGGCGTGAGGTGCAGCTCGGCATACGCGAGCTGCCAGAGCAGAAAATTGGAGATGCGCTGCTCGCCGGAGGTGCGGATCAGGAGATCCGGATCGCCCCACGGCGCCGTGTACAGTTTCGCCGCAATCGCCTGCTCATCGAAGTCTTCGAGCCGCCGGGTGCCAACGAGAATCTCAGCGGCGACGAGTCGCGCGGCCTGTGTGATCTCGGCGCGGGATGAATAGGAGATGCACAGGTTCACGGCGAGCCGGGTTCCTGACCCGGTTTCCCGCTCGATGCGCTCTATCACCGAGCGCCCACCTGGGGTGAGCCGGGTGCGATCGCCCAACACGCTGACTTTCACCCCCTGCGCCATCAGCTCGTCGATCTCGCTGGCGATGTACTCCTCGAGCAGATCCATCAACGCCGAGATTTCCGTGGCCGGACGCTTCCAGTTCTCCTCGGAAAACGCGAACAGCGTCAGCACCTGCACGCCTGCCTCGATGGCACCCTCGACGACCTCGCGCACCGCCTTCATGCCGGCCCGATGACCGAGCGGGCGCGGCAGCTGACGCTCGCGGGCCCATCGTCCATTGCCATCCATGATGATCGCCACGTGGCGCGGCACCGCGCCGTGCACTCGGATCTGCGCGAGGAGATCGTCGGACATCAGACTTCCATGATCTCCGCCTCTTTGGTTTTGATCGCCTCTTCGACGTGTTTCAGGTGATCATCGTGCAGCTTTTGTATGTCTTTCTCAGCGTGCTTCTTATCGTCGTCGGAGACATGCTCGGTCTTCTTGATCCTGTTGATCGCCTCGGTGCGCGCATGCCGTACCGCCACCCGCCCCTCTTCGGCCAATTTGTGCACCACTTTGACCAGCTCTTTGCGCCGTTCTTCGGTGAGTGCCGGCAGGGGGATGCGGATGACGTTGCCGTCATTGGAGGGAGTGAGACCGAGATCCGAAGCGAGAATCGATTTTTCGACCGCCTTCAACAGGCTCTTGTCCCACGGCTGAACCGTGAGCAGCTTGGGCTCCGGCGCCGCGACGCTCGCCACCTGATTGAGCGGCACTTCACTGCCATAGGCTTCCACCCGCACCAGATCGAGCAGCGCGGTGGTCGCCTTGCCGGTGCGGATGGTGGCGAACTCGCGCCGGACCGCCTCCACCGCCTTGTCCATAGCCTGCTTGGCGTGCTTGCTGTGATCCGCGAGAGTCATCGGACGATGGTGCCGACGCGCTCACCGGCCAGCACCCTGGCCGTCGCGCCGGGCTGGTTGATGTTGAACACGATGATCGGCAACCGGTTCTCCTTGCAGAGACCGAACGCGTTGGCATCCATCACGGCGTATCCGTTGACGAGCGCTTCCTGGAAAGTCAACTCGGTGAGGAAGCGCGCATCGGGCACCTTCTTCGGATCCGCGGTATAGACCCCATCCACGTTGGTGGCTTTGAGGATGACCTGGGCTTCGATTTCGAGCGCGCGCAGGACAGCCGCCGTATCGGTAGAAAAGTAGGGATTCCCGGTGCCGCCGGCGAAAATGACCACCCGCCCCTTCTCCAGATGGCGAACGGCACGGCGCCGGATGTAGGGCTCGGCCAATTCCTCCATCCGAATCGCCGACATGACCCGGGTATCGAGACCTTTCTTCTCCAGAATGTCCTGCAATGCAAGGGCGTTGATCACGGTCGCGAGCATACCCATGTAGTCGGCCGAGACGCGATCCATGCCCTGCCCGGAGGCCTGCGCGCCACGCACAATGTTGCCGCCGCCGACGACGAGACCGAGCTGGGCGCCCGCGGCCGAGACCTGCTTCAACTCTTCGGTCAACCGATCGATGATGCCGAAATCGATGCCGGAGCCGCCGCCGCCTGCCAGGGCTTCGCCCGAGATCTTGAGCAGGGCGCGCGGATACACCAGCTTGGCCCCCGCCACTCAGGCGCCCCCGAGCTCGAAGCGGGCGAAGCGTCGCACTTCTACTTTCTCGCCGGTCTTGGCCGCCAATCCGCGCACCAGGTCGCCGACGGTCTGCTTGTCGTCCTTGACGAACTTCTGCTCCAGCAGAACGTTCTCCTCGTAGAACTTCTTCAGCATGCCGTCGACGATCTTGGGTCGGATGGTTTCCGGTTTCTTCTGCTCGACCACCTGCGCTTCATAAATGCGCCGCTCCCGCTCGACGACCTCGGCCGGCAGATCTTCGATGCGTACGGCCACCGGCTTCGAAGACGCGATCTGGAGCGCCACATCCCTGGCGAGTTGGCGGAAATCGTCCGTGCGAGCGACGAAGTCCGTCTCGCAGTTGATCTCCACCAGCACGCCGACCTTGCCGTTGAAATGCACGTAGGCGTCGATCAACCCTTCGCCCGCCGAGCGCGTAGCCCGCTTCTCCGCCTTGCCGGCGTACTTCACGCGCAAGATGTCCTCGGCCTTGGCCATGTCGCCGCCGGCCTCCTCGAGGGCCTTCTTGCAATCCATCATGCCGGCGCCCGTCTTGGCCCGGAGTTCCGCTACGAGCTTCGCTGGAATCTCTTTCACCGTAGTCACCTCTGGTCACTCCTCCTAAGGAACGCCGCCCTCGCGATCGAATGGCGCGAAGGGCGGCGCAGTAGTCGAACACCCAACCCTCGTGGCAGTCCTGCTCGCGTGCCGCTTAGGATTCGCCCCCGGCCGCCGGTTCCGCCGTCGCCGCGGCATCCTCGGGCTTGAGCCGCGCCGCAATGGCTTCGGGTTTGGGACGCCGCTTGCGACGCGCCGGCCGCTTCTTGCGGTCGCCTTCGGCCTCCGACTCGACCCCCGTCTCGGTGGAATATGTCTGCGCTTCCGCATCCTCGGTCGATTCGCGCAGCGGCTGCTGCCGCCGGGCTTCGGCGATGACCTCGGCCACGTTCGTAGCGATCAGCGAGACTGCTCGAATCGCGTCGTCGTTGCCAGGGATCGGTACGGTGATCAGATCCGGGTCCGCATTCGTGTCCACGATGGCCACGACCGGAATGCCGAGCTTGTTCGCCTCCGCCACCGCAATGCGCTCTTTCTTGGAGTCCACGACGAACAGCGCACCCGGGAGCCGAGCCATCTGCTTGATCCCCGAAAGGTTCTTGTCGAGCTTCACGCGCTCGCGGTCGAGCAGCAGCTGTTCCTTCTTGGTATAGTGCTCGAATTCCCCTTCAGCCGCTCCCTGCTCCAGCTCCTTCAAGCGCTTGATCTGCTTCTTGATCGTCTGGAAGTTGGTGAGGGTCCCTCCCAGCCACCGCTCGGTGACCCAGAACCCGCCCGCCCGTTGTGCCTCGCCCTGAATGATCAGCTTCAGCTGTTTCTTGGTGCAGACGAACAGGACGCCGTCACCGCGCAGCACGACGCCGCGCAGCAGCTCTTGCGCCTGCTCCATTTGCTTCAGCGTCTTTTGGAGGTCGATGATGTAGATGCCGGAGCGTTCCGCGAAAATGAAGCGGCGCATCTTCGGGTTCCAGCGTCGCGTCTGGTGCCCGAAATGCACCCCGGCTTCCAGCAGGTCCTGCAACTGAGGCTGCGTCATGCACTCCCTTTCCTGGGTTTTTCAACCGCCGTCACCGTCATCTTCGCAGCCACCCTGCAGCAGCAGGGACCCAGCTGCGAATCGAGCGACGTGTGTGGTTAACTGCGCCTTCAGCTGTCAGCCATCAGCAATCAGCTCAGCTGAAGGCTGATAGCTGATAGCGTCTATCTCTTACTAAACTGGAACCGCTTCCGCGCGCCGGCCCGGCCCGGCTTCTTCCGCTCGACCGCACGCGGATCCCGGGTGAGCAAGCCCTGTTCCCGCAGCTTCTTGCGATGCCGCTCGTCCGCGAGACAGAGCGCGCGGGCAATTCCCAACCGCATCGCCCCGGCTTGTCCCGTCACACCACCGCCGCGGCAAATGCCTTTCACATCGAAGGCTCCCAGCGTGTCCGTCGCCGTGAACGGCTGCTGAATGTGGGACACGAGCGAGGCCCGCGGAAAAAAGTCACCCAAGGTGCGGCCGTTGACGTTCCACTTCCCCGAACCGGGCGTCAGGTAGACGCGCGCGACGCTTTCTTTCCGACGGCCGATGGCGTGCCAGCGCAGCTCCGGGGTCTCGGTCATTGGGCCACCGCGAGCGCCTGCGGCTGCTGCGCTGCGTGCGGATGGTTCGGGCCGGCATACACCTTCAGCATCTGTTTCACTTTCTGTCGCGATAACGTGGTCTTGGGCAACATGCCCCACACCGCGCGCTCGATCACCCGGTCCGGGTGTTTGGCGAGCAAAGCGGCGAGTGGCGTAAAGCGCTCGTGGCCCATGTAACCGGTGTGCCGGAAGTAGCGCTTCTGCTCCAGCTTGCGTCCGGTCAGTTTCACCCGCTCGGCGTTGACGACGATCACGGCATCGCCCCCGTTCACATGGGGCGTGAATGTCGGCTTGTGCTTGCCGCGCAAGATCTGCGCGACCCGGCTCGCCAGACGACCGAGCGGCTGCCCGGTGGCGTCCACCACGAACCACTGCCGCGAGACGTCTTCCTTGCGCATCGTGAACGTTTTCATATCCCGACTCTTTGATTTCCGTTTTTGGACAGACTTGGAGTATACCGAGGGCCCTAAGATCCTGTCAACTTGAGGGTTCCGTCGCCGAGAGCGGATCGAGGGACACCAATGGGGCGCCCTTCTCCACCGGCGTACCTGGTTCGACGTGAACCTTCGCCACGACGCCCGGCCGGGCTGCCCGTAACTCGTTTTCCATCTTCATCGCCTCGACCACGACCAACCCAGCCCCGGCGCTGACCCGGTCGCCTTCGCGTACCTCGACCCGTACGACGAGCCCCGGCATCGGCGCCCGGATCACGCCGCCCGCGGGCCCACCACCGCGTCGGCCCGTGAGCGACTGGATGGTTCGCGTGCGCTCGTCGACCGCTTCGACTTCGATTCGCTCCCCCACGGCTCCCAGCGCCCAGCGCGGGCCGCCCATTTCCCCCAGGCCCTCGAGGGGCTGCGCCGACACCGTCCACGACTCGCCGCCGAGGAGCAGGTGGTACAGGGGCGTGCCCGGGACGGCCGCGACGTGCGCCTCGAACGGCTCGCCATCGACGGTCACCTGACCGCCATCCACTTCGACCTGGACGGTGCGCGCGCCCAGTCGCACGTAGTATTTCACGCCGGCTCCAACGCCGCCGCCACGAGCACCGTGGCCGTCTGGGGCAGGTAGTCGAACACCCGGACCGCGCGCAGCCGATAATTCACATTCAAGCGACGCAGATCGCGCGCCAGGGTCGCCGGGTGTCGCGACAGGTACACGAGGCGGGAAACCGGCTCGCCGCCCAGTCGCAACGTCAGGTCCCAATGCAAACCGGCCGCCGGCGGCGCGACCACCACCATCTGAGCGGGCGGCAAGCTCGGCAACACATCCTCCACCCGTCCGGCGATGCAGCGCATCCGATCGCCGGCGCTGCGAACTTCGGGACGACGGCGCGCCCAAGCGACGGCCTTCTCGTCTGCATCGACGCTGATGACAGTGGCTCCGCGTTGCGCCAGCAGGACGGCCGTGTCGCCGCTGCCGCCGTAGCAATCCCAGGCGAGCTTCCCCTCAAGATCGTCCAGCTGGTCGACCGCCCACTGACGGGCCGCGTCCGAGACCCCTGGGTGCAGGTCGGCGAATGCGGTCGCCGGAAATCCCGTCTCGGGCCCTGCCACCACCCGCGCCGCTCCGTCCACCGGACGCCACCAGCAGACGAGGTTCTCGCCGGACGGGACTGCCGCTCGCAACCGCTCGGCCGTGCGCCACGGCTCACCGGCGGACTCGGCAACGACGTGCCGCACGCCGGCGCGATCGAGCCGCAGGGTGATCGCGGTCAACCGTTCCGGGAACAACTCCATCCGATCCGCGAGGGCACGCCACAATTCCAGCAACGCCGGATCGGCAATGTGGCAGTCGGTCAACCGGAACACGCGTCCGGTCCGGTCGTGCGGGTGGAAGCCGATGGTCGACCCCCGCACGCTGAGCGCGAGCGCGGTCTGATACCGCCACGGCGTCGCGGCGGGGATAATCTCCGGGTCCGGGACGTCAAGCTGACCGATGCGCCGCAGACTGTCGCCAACGATGACGCGTTTGGCGGCGAGCTGCGCCGGATAGGACAGGTGCTGCAGTTGACAGCCGCCGCACTGATCCTGGTCATAGTGCGGGCACGGCGCCACGACCCGCTCCGCGATGGCGTCCACGATCTCCGCTACCTCGCCGCGGGCGAACCGCCGGTGCAAATGCACGCTGCCATCGCGCAGCCGCACCCGCTCGCCGGGCCCGGTGCGCGGGACGAACACGGCACGCCCATCCGCCAGATGCCCCACGCCGTCGCCGCCAGCGGCGATACCCGAGATGGCCACCACTTCCCCGGTCACCGCAGCCCGTCCCGGCGTGCCTCGGTCTGCCAGGCGGAGGTTCGTGGCGGCGACCCTGCTGTCCGGCGTATGCCGCTCGCGGTGCGCCGCTCTTCGGCCAGGAGCGCCGCGACGACGGCGATCGGGCGCACCAGTCGCGGCGCGATCGGCTCTCCGAGCAAGCGCGCCCCGGCACGGTCCAGGTACCCGATGTCGATTTCACCGCGCTGGAACTCCGGATCGTCGAGGACCCGCAGATGGAACGCCTGGGACGTCGGCAACCCGACGATCACGAGCTCGCGCAGGCAGCGTCGCATCCGCTGCAAGGCCGCGTCACGGTTCTCACCCCACACAATGAGTTTGGCGATGAGCGGATCGTAGTACAGCGAGACCTCGTTCCCCGCCTCGACGCCGCCGTCCCACCGCACGCTGGGACCGCCCGGCACCCGGAGATATCGGATCACGCCGGTCGCAGGGAGAAAATCGTTGAAGGGGTCTTCGGCCGTGATGCGGCATTCGATGGCGTGCCCCCGTGGATGCAACGGGCCCCCGGCCACCCGCATCGGCTGGCCGGCGGCGATACGCAGCTGCTCGCGCACCAGGTCCACGCCGGTCACCAGTTCGGTCACAGGATGCTCGACCTGGATCCGCGTGTTCATCTCGAGGAAGTAGAACTCGCCATCGGGCGTCAGCAGGAATTCGATCGTGCCTGCGCCCACGTAGCCGACGGCGCCTGCGGCCGCGGTGGCCGCCTCCCCCAGCCGGCGCCGCAGGGCCGGCGTCACGGCCACGGACGGGGATTCTTCGATCAGTTTCTGATGACGGCGCTGGATGCTGCACTCGCGCTCACCCAGCGAGACGACCCGGCCCCGTGTATCCGCGAGGATCTGGATCTCGATGTGCCGCGGCTTCTCGATGAAGCGCTCGAGATACAGGCTCCCGTCGCCGAATGCCTTCTCGGCTTCGCTGCGCGCCGACTGGAATGCCGCGGGCACCTCGTCGAGGGAGCGAATCACCCGCATCCCCTTCCCGCCGCCGCCGGCCGCCGCCTTGGCCAGCACGGGGAGCCCGATGCGCTCGGCCTCCCGGCGGGCGTCGGCCGCGTCGGCCAGGGCGCGCGTCAAGCCGGGCACGACGGGCACTCCTGCCGCCTGCATGCGGCGTCGCGCCTCCGTCTTGTCGCCCATGGCCCGAATCGCCGTCGCCGGTGGTCCGACGAACGTCAGTCCCGCCGTAGTGACCGCCTCCGCGAATCGCGCCCGCTCCGACAGGAACCCATAGCCGGGATGAATGGCTTCGCAGCCGGTGTGTTTCGCGGCATCGATCAGTTTCTGGATGTTGAGGTACGACTCCGACGCGGCCGGCGGACCGATGGCCACGGCGTCGTTGGCCGCGCGGACGTGCGGTGAGAGGCGATCGGCGTCCGAGTACACGGCCACCGCCTCGAGCCCCTCTTCATGGCAAGCGCGGATGATCCGCAGCGCGATCTCGCCCCGGTTGGCGACGAGGACGCGATGAAACGTCACAACGGAATATTCCCGTGCTTCTTGGCCGGATTCTTGTCTCGCTTGCTCTCCAGCGTGGCCAATGCCTCGATCAGGAGCGGACGCGTATCCCGGGGATCGATGACGTCGTCGAGAAAGCCGCGACCGGCCGCCAGGTAGGGGTGCGCGAATTTGGCACGGTACTCCGCCACCCGCTCTTCGGTCGCGTCGTCCTTATAGAGGATCTCCACGGCGCCCCGCTCGCCCATGACGGCGATCTCCGCGCCCGGCCAGGCGACGTTGTAGTCTCCCCGGATATGCTTGGAGCTCATGACGTCGTAGGCGCCGCCGTACGCCTTGCGCGTGATCACCGTGAGCTTGGGAACGGTGGCTTCGCAGTAGGCATACAGCAGCTTCGCGCCGTGCTTGATGATGCCCCCGTGCTCCTGCGCGACACCCGGCAGGAAGCCCGGCACGTCTTCGAACGTCACGATGGGGATGTTGAAGGCATCACAAAACCGGATGAAGCGAGCGCCTTTGAGCGAGGCGTTGATATCCAGCACGCCGGCGAGGATCGCCGGTTGATTGGCGACGATCCCGACCGGCCGTCCGCCCAGGCGGGCGAATCCGACCAGCAGGTTGCCGGCGAATTCCCGGTGCACTTCCAGAAACTCCCCACTGTCGACCACGCGCCGGATGACGTCGTGCATGTCATAGGGCTTAGTCGGATTGTCGGGGACGACGTCGAGCAGCTCCTCGTCCCGCCGGTCGTGGGGATCCGCGGTCGACCGGCTCGGCGGCCCGTCGAGATTGTTGGACGGCAGATAGGAGACGAGGCTGCGGATCGCCGTCAGGCATTCGAGCTCGGAATCGGTTACGAAGTGCGCGACCCCCGAGGTGCCGGCGTGCACGTCGGCGCCGCCCAGGCGCTCGAAGTCGACCGCTTCGTGGGTAACCGTTTTGACCACGTTCGGGCCGGTGACGAACATGTACGACAACCCGCGCACCATGTACACGAAATCGGTGATCGCCGGGCTGTACACGGCTCCGCCGGCACAAGGGCCGAGAATGGCGCTGATCTGGGGAACGACACCCGAGACCAGTGTGTTGCGGAGGAAAATGTCGGCGTACCCACCCAGCGACGCGACGCCTTCCTGGATGCGGGCGCCCCCCGAATCGTTGAGTCCGATGATGGGCGCACCGTTGCGAACGGCCAGATCCATCACCTTGCAGATCTTTTCGGCGTGCGTCTCGGAGAGCGAGCCGCCAAAGACAGTGAAGTCCTGCGCGAAGACGTAGACCAGCCGCCCCTCGATGCGTCCCCACCCGGTCACCACGCCGTCGCCGAGGATCTGCTGATCCGCGAGTCCGAAATCGGTGGCCCGATGGATGACGAATCGGTCCAGCTCCACGAACGATCCGGCATCGAGCAGCACGTCCAGCCGCTCGCGCGCGGTCATCTTGCCCTTCTTGTGTTGTGCCGTGATGCGATCGGCGCCACCGCCCTGTTCCGAGGCAGCGCGCTTTTGTTGCAGCGATTCGAGTTTATCCCGGATGGACATGAGGCAGAATCTAGATGTTGGGGCCGGGAATAGGATAGACGGGCCGTCGGATGTCGAAAGAAAAAGAGTGGGCAGGTTTGCTCCTACCCACTCACAACCCGCTCCCCGTGAGGCGCCTACGCGTCCAGACTGGGCGCTTTCGGCTCCGGTGCCTGCCCGGGTTCTTCGGCTGGGAAGTTCGTCGCCGCCAGCACGATCCGGTGATGAATCGGATCGACCTCGAGCACCTTGAGGTCGGCCGCCTGGCCCTCCTTCACCGCATCAGCCGGATTGTGCAGCTCCGGAATGCCGAGCTGGGAGATCGGCACGAAGCCCTCGATGTCGTTCCCGATGTCGACGACCACGCCCTTGTCCATCATCCGGAGCACGCGTCCCCGCAGCTCGGTGCCCACCGGGTAGGTCTCCCCGATCCGCAGCCACGGATCCTCCTGGGCCTGCTTCAGGCCGAGGGAGATGCGCTTGTTCTCCGCATCGACGTTCAGGATCAGGACCTCGACTTCGTCACCCTTCTTCACGACTTCCGAGGGATGTTGGACGCGCTTGGTCCAGGACATGTCGGAGATGTGGATCAACCCGTCGATTCCCGGTTCGATCTCCACGAACGCCCCGAACGAGGTGAGGTTGCGCACCTTCCCCTTGAGCCGGGTCCCCACCGGGTATTTCTGCGGCAGGGCCATCCAGGGATCCTGCTCGGTCTGTTTCATGCCGAGCGAAATCTTCTCCTCGCCCTCGTCGACCTTCAGCACCACGGCTTCGATCGTCTCGCCGATGGAGACGATCTTCGACGGATGCCGCACGTTGCGCGTCCAGCTCATCTCGGAGATGTGGACCAGACCCTCGATGCCCGGCTCCAGCTCGACGAACGCGCCGTAGTTCGTGATCGAGACCACCTTGCCCTGCACGCGCGTGCCAACCGGATACTTCGCGGCGACATCCTTCCACGGGTGCTCCTGCAGCTGCTTCAGGCCGAGGGAAATACGCTCCCGTTCCCAGTCGATGTCCAGGATCTTCACCTGCAGCTCCTGGCCGAGGCGGACCATTTCGCTCGGATGGGAAACACGCCCATAACTCATGTCGGTGATGTGCAGCAGGCCGTCCACGCCACCCAGATCGATGAAGGCCCCGAAGTCGGTGATGTTTTTCACGACGCCGGTGCGCACCTGCCCCACTGCCAGCTCCTTCATCAGCACTTCGCGCTTCGTCTTGCGCTCGGCCTCGAGCAGCACCCGGCGCGAGACCACGATATTGCGACGGCGCTTGTTCAGCTTGATGATCTTGAATTCGTAGCTCTGGCCCAGCAACTCGTCGATGTTGGGGACGCGCCGCAACGCGATCTGGCTTCCCGGCAGGAACGCGTCGACCCCCATCAGGTCCACCACCACGCCGCCCTTGATCTTTTTCACCAGGGCGCCCGTCACCGGCTCATCGCGCTCGAACGCTTCGCGGATGCGCTCCCACACCCGCATGAAGTCGGCCTTCTTCTTGGAGAGGACGACCGCCCCCTCCTGGTCCTCGAGATGCTCGAGGTAGACTTCGACTTCGTCCCCCTCCTTGAGACTCTTGGGGTCCTTGAACTCGTCGATCGGAACGGCGCCCTCGGACTTGAACCCGACGTCCAGGATCACTGCGGCGTCGGTCACGCGGAGCACCTTCGATTTGACGATCTCCCCTTCCTCGATGTTCGAGAGCGTGCCCTCGTACATCTCCGCCATCTTCTCGATCTCGTCGGCCGAATACTGCTCGTCGAGCCCGGCGAGGACGCGAATGGGGGAGTGGGGAGTCTTCTTGGACGGCCCTTCGGAGGGAGTTTCGATGTCCTGCGCTTCGGCCAGCATGCGTTACCGGTGAGGTTGTGGGTTTGGACCAAGCGTCCCGCCTAACCAGCGGGAATCCGTGAACCGGCGGAAGCTAGTCGGGGAAGCGGTCCCGCGCCAGCGCAACCACGTGATCCACCTGCTCGGCCAGGGACAATTGGGTGGAATCGAGGAAGACGGCGTCAGCCGCCGCCCGGAGCGGCGCCACGGGACGGCTCGCATCGGCCTCGTCCCGAGCCTGCAACGCCCGGCTTTCCTGATCCAGCTGCGCGTCGTCGAGACCGTGCCCCCGCTGCGTCAGACGCCGCCTGGCCCGTTCGTGGGGAGTGGCCGTGAGGAAGATCTTGAGCGGCGCATCCGGAAACACCACCGTGCCGATGTCGCGTCCGTCCACGACCACTCCGCTAGGATGGGCCTGCACCGCCTCGCGCTGGCGCGCATTGACCCAGCGGCGGATTTCCGCAATCGCGGCCACCGCCGACACATGCGCCGTCACCCGGTCTGAACGGATCTCGGTTTCGACGTCGACGCCGGCGACTTCCGGCCGATACGAATTCGCGACGAGGACGAGACGGACCGGCAACTCCTCAGCCAGCGCCAGAATCCGTTGTGCCGACCACCCCTTCCCGCTTCCCCCTTCCCCAATTCGATCGATGGTCGCCAGCGTCACCGCCCGGTAGAGTGCGCCGGAATCGAGATGCGCCCACCCGAGCGCACGCGCCACCAGGGCGGCGGTCGAGGACTTGCCGGACGCCGCCGGTCCGTCAATCGCGATGACGCGCAGCACGACCGATCGCTCGCAAGGTCTGAAAGAAGCGGGGATAGCTGATGGCGACCGAGCGTTGCTCGGACAGGCGCACCTCCGCCCCCGGGACCGTACCGAGAACAGCAAAGGCCATCGCAAGACGATGGTCCCCCGCGGTGTCGACGCGGCCACGGGGCGGTCGCTCGATGCCCCGCACAAAAAGGTCATCGCCCTGCACTTCTGCCGGCACTCCCAGGTCCCGAAGCGCGCCCGCGATGCGCGTCAGGCGATCACTCTCCTTGACGCGCAGCTCACCCACTCCCCGGAACACCGTTTCACCGTTCGCTCGGGATGCCAATGCCGCGAGCAGTGGGATCTCGTCGATCAGGGTAGGGACCTCGTCCGCCGAGACCTCGGTTCCAATGAGGCCGGCCGGCCGCGCCACCAAATCCGCCACCGGTTCTCCAGCCTCCTCCCCGAGGTTGAATCGCTCCACGTGCGCTCCCATGCGTTCGAGCACGGTCAGAAACCCGGTTCGGGTCGGATTGACACCAACGCCTTCGATCGCCAACTCCCCCGCATCCGCCAGCACCGCGGCCCCAATCAAGAATGCCGCCGAGGAGATGTCGCCCGGCACCGTTAGTTGAAAGGCGGCAAGCGTTCCTGCCGATGGCTGATAGCTGATAGCTCCATCTCGTTGGTACAGCCCCAACCCGAGGTGCAGAAACAACCGTTCCGTATGATCGCGGGAGCGCACGGGCTCGGAGATCGTGACCGAGACCCCGGCGGCCAGCGCCGCGTATAGAATCGCGCTCTTCACCTGCGCGCTCGCGATCGGCGACGCGTAAGCAAGGCTGTGCAAGCGACCACCACGAATGGCAATCGGGAGAGTGTTTCCTTTCGCGGGAGTCAGCGTCGCCCCCATCGCGGCGAGGGGCTCGATCACGCGTCCCATCGGCCGCCGACGCAGCGAGGCATCACCGCTGAGCCGCGCACTCATGGGGTGGCCGGAGATGGCACCGAGGAGGAGCCGCGCCGTCGTCCCCGAATTCCCACAGTGCAGCGTCGCCCGAGGCGTACGAAACCTCGCGCCGCGAATAGTCACGGAACGATCGCCGCCGAGCGGAGAGATGCGGATGCCGAGCTGGCGTAACACGCGCGCCGTGCTGCGAACATCTGCCGCCGCGAGAACACCGGTGAGCCTGCTCGTGCCCCTGGCCAGCGCAGCGGCCAACAGCACCCGATGTGAAATGCTCTTGTCACCAGGCACACGGGAGACCCCTTGCACGCGCATCAGGAAAGTATGCAACAGCGGCAGCCTCACAACGAGAAGGGCGGTCCCATCACAATTGGGACCGCCCTTTGCCGCTATCGCTCGCTCCGCGCCTTAAGGCCGGATATTGAACCGCGTCGTCTCCACGTGGGGAATATCGATCAGCGTCGAGCGCGACAGGACGATCTCGGCGTTGGTCACCAACCGGTACCCACCGGGCTTCGTAAGGCCGAGATTCGTGAAGATCACAATCCCGTCTTCTCCCGTCACCAGCGTCGAGTCTCCGCGCATCTCGGCCGGCGTCCCGTTGTTGTCCACGGGCAGCACAGTGATGCGGACACCGCCCACAGGGAATCCCTTCCAAGTCGCGATGACCTTGACTGGACTAATCGTCTGATTCCCCGAACACCCCGAACCGGCGGGCGCGTTACAGAC
>DATFGN010000317.1:0-4035 GCA_035249405.1 Gemmatimonadales bacterium | reverse complement strand
GCCACGGCGCGTTCGACCACCACCCGTACACTCACCACTTCCATCGCACCCCCGGCGCCATCGTGGCCGAATCGGGCCCGATGCGCCGCGCGGAAATCGGCGTTCAAGCCGTCGGGGTCGCCGAGCGTCAGCGGCACCGTGATCTCATAGCCTTGACCGGCGAAGCGACAGTCCGCGTAGCGACGGATCGCTCCGCCAGCCAGGGCGCGTTCCGCTACTTGCTCGAGCTCGGCATAGCTCGCCAGCAGCTGCTGACGATCCGGGGTGGACGACGACAGCGAGGCGACCACCTCGACCCGCTCCGGCGCCGCGACCACGCCGAGCGCCGACAACACACCGGGATGGGGGGGCACGATCACGGTCCGCATGCCCAACGACTCGGCGAGGGCGCAGCCGAACAGCGGCCCGGCACCCCCGAACGGGACCAAGGCCAACCGGCGCGGGTCCACGCCTCGCGCCACACTGACGCGCTTCAGCGCGCGAGCCATCACGGCGGTCGCCACGTCGGCGATCCCGCTCGCGACTCCGGCGACGTCCAATCCCAGTGTGGGCGCGAGGGTCCCCAGCGCACGCTCTGCCGCCCCCGGATCGAGGTGGACGTCGTCCGCTAGCGACCACGCCTGATCCAGCCAGCCGAGAGCCAGGCAGGCATCGGTTACCGTCGGCTCGGATCCTCCGCGTCCGAAGCACGCCGGCCCGGGACGAGCGCCTGCGCTGCGCGGGCCGACTTTGAGCGCCCCGGCGTCGTCGATCCACGCCACGCTACCGCCACCGGCGCTCACGGTCTCGATCAACACCGCGGGGAGCGCCAGGGGAACGCCGCCCACGACCGACGCCCCTTCCCGGCGCGCCTCACCTCCCTGCACCAGACTCGCATCGGCGCTCGTCCCACCCATGTCGAGCGTCAGGAGATCGCGCCGCCCTACCGCCTCACCCACGAGGCGCGCCCCCACCACGCCGCCAGCGGGTCCCGACAGGGCGAGCGCCGCCGCAGTCTGGCTGGCCGACTCAGCTGTCAGCGAGCCCCCACCCGAGGTGAGCACGCGGAACTCGCTGATGCCGCGAACCCTCGCCTCCTGCGCGGCCTGCGTGAGGTGCCCGGCAACGAGCGGCCGCACATAGGCCTCCGCGCAGGTCGTCGAGAACCGCTCGTACTCGCGAAACAGCGGCAGCACTTCGTGGCTACAGGCGACCGGGATGCCGGGGAAAGCGGCGCGCAGCGCCCGAGCGAGCGTCCGTTCGTGATCGACATGGAGGTGGGCAAACAACAGCGCCACCGCGATCGCCTCCGGCGCGCGTTCGCGGACGGCAGCGACCACGCGCTCGACCTCGGCCGTCGCGAGCGGCGTGATCACCCCTCTCGGCCCCATGCGCTCGTCGGCCCCCATGACGAGCGCACGCGACACCAGCGGCGGCGGGTGGTCACGGGCCAGGTCATAGAGCGACGACCGATCCTGGCGGCGCAGCCACAGCACGTCCTCAAACCCCGCGGTCGTCACCAGCACCAACCGGGCCCCGCGACGCTCGAGCAGCGCGTTGGTCGCGATGGTGGTGCCGAGCACGAGCGCGGTAACCGATTCCGATCGCGGCAAGGCATCCACGGCTGCGAACACCGCGGTGGCGGGAGCTTCGGGTGTGGAGAGGACCTTCCGGATCTCGAGGCTGCCGTCAGTCGTCACGGCAACCAGGTCGGTGAACGTTCCGCCGATGTCGACGCCGACCCTCAGGGGCTGTGGCGCCATTTCCGCACCACGAGGGCGCCAACCATGGCCAGCGTCGACAGCACGGTCACCAGTCCGACCCAGTCTCCCCAGCGCGCATAGAGGCTGCCCGCGTCGCTGGTGCGGAGTCGTCCCGTGACCACGGTCTGGGTCTGCAGCTTGCTCGGCTGTGTCACCCGACCCAACGGGTCGACGAACTCCGATATCCCGTCGTTGGCCGCCCGCGCCACGCCCATACGCGTTTCGATCGCCCGAAGGATCAGATGGGAGGCGTGTTGATAGGGGGCGGCGGTGCGACCGAACCAGGCGTCATTGGTGACGTTCACCAGGAAGTCCGCCCCGGCGCGGCGGTAGCGACGCGCCAGATCCTCGAACGCCGATTCGTAGCACACGATGACGCCGAATCGCCCGATCGGCGTCGCATAGACCGGCAGATCGCGCCCACGACCGAACCCCCCGGACCATCGCCCCAGTCCGGGTAGCGCGCGGAACCAGCTCACGGGCACGAACGGCACCCGCTCGACCACCGGCACGAGATAGTGCTTTTCGTACACCGGGTACGGCTGCCACTGGCCCACGGAGTCGAAGAGGAAGGCGGCGTTATAGGTCCGCGTGCGCCCACCTTCCGCGTACTCGAAGTGGACTCCTCCGGTGAGCACGTACGTCTGCGTCTCGCTCGCAAAGCGGCCGATGGCCGACTGCCAGTTGGGACGCAGCGTGAGGAAATACGGCAGCGCCGCTTCCGGCCAGATGACGAGATCCGGTTGCTGCGATGCTGCCTCGCGCGACAGCGACAGCAGGGTGGCGACCTCACTGTCGGCCCGCTCGGGAATCCACTTCTCGTGGAACCCGATGTTCGGCTGGACCAGACTGATGGTCCCCACCTCGCGCAACGTGATCGTTTGTCCGCGCCAGATCCCATAGCCGGCGGCGAGCACGATGGTCACCACGACCGGGGCGAGCCGCCTACCGATAGCCGCCCACTGCCCCCACAACGTCACGACCCCGGCGATCACGACGTTGCACCAGACGAGCCACAGCGTGACGCCCCGCGCGCCGGCCAGGTCGGCCCATTGCACCAGGATGCGGGCGTCGGCGAGGGAGGTGCCCAAGCCCAGCCAGGGGAACGCGACATCGCCCAGGTGACCGATGCTCCATTCCAACGCGGTCCAGGCGACCGGGAATACGACGGCGAGCGGCAGGATCGGATACGCCATGCGCACACGGGTGACGAACCAGAACAACCAGCCGGTGAAGACCCCCAGACACAGCACGGTGACCACGAAGCCCAGCGCAGCGAGCGGCGTGAAATGCCACAGCGCGACGACGATCCAGTACAAGACGGCTGCGTTCGCCGCCAACCCATACCGAAAGCCCCAGCGATAGGCGCGACGGGGATCAAGGGCGGCGTCCTGGAGCAGCAGCACCGCGGGTACGACGGCAACAAAACTCAGGACGGGAAGAGGAAACGGCGGGTAGCTGGCGAGGAGCGCCACGGCGCCGACGGCGACCAGCAGCCAGGCGCGCCCGCTCACAACAGGATGTCGCGCCCTTCGTCAGCGGACCGGTACACGGCTTCGAGCACCCGCTGCAACAGCACTTGATCCTTGGGCGGGGGTGCGTTGACGTCGCCCCGGATCACCGCCAGGAAATACGTCCATTCGGCGCGGTAGGACTGGATGAACGGCGTCTCGCGACCGCTGGCCCCGGTCGGGGTCACGTCGGTCGGCGCGCCGTGAATCTCCTTATAGACCCGCAGCGGGGCGATGGCGGCCGTCCCCTTCTTGCCCACCATCTCGAACCAGAACCGCTCGCCACGTCCCAGATGGCGCCAGCTGACCGCGACGCCGATCGACAGCCCGTTCTCGCACACGATCAGCGCCATCCCCATTTCTTCGACCGTTTCCCGCCCGCCACCCACCACGTGAGCCGTGATGCGCTTGGGAATCGGCCAGCCGGCGAGCCAGAGACCGAGGTCGATCAGCGGGAGGCCGAGGTCGAGCATCGCCCCGCCGCCCGCCTGGGCGCGGCGCAGCCGCCACCCCAGCTGCTGCCGGGTCGCGCTGGGCTGGAACGTGAACCAGCCGCCCCGAATCATGTCGATCGAGCCCAGCTCCCCGCCCGCCAGGAACCCCCGCACGGCCTGCACGTCGGCGCGAAACCGGTGATTCATGCCCACCATCACGCGCTTGCCGTACTTCTCGCTCGCCTGGAGCACGCGCTCGACGCCCTCCAGGCTCAAGGACAGCGGGCGCTCGCACAGCACGTGGACGCCGGCCGACAACGCCGCCACGACGTGAATCTCGTGCAAATG
>DATFGN010000316.1:0-4024 GCA_035249405.1 Gemmatimonadales bacterium | reverse complement strand
TGACCACGTCAGATGCAAGTAGATCTTGTGAGCGGCCATGGGGAATGGTGGGGAGTGACGATCAATGGAAGGTCAACACTCTGAAGAGTGTGCTCAATGAGGCACTGCGCTTAAGCGCAGTGAGTTCCTGGGTTCACTCTTTTAGAGTGTTGAAAACAAGGCAGGGCTGCCCATCATTCCACCCCCGCGTCTTTCAAATACCCGGCAGCCACCCGCGCATACTGCGCGACCGCCACCTCGGGCTCCTCGATCTCCGGATGCCAGCGCTTCTCCCACTCAAAACTGTAGACCCCGCGATACCCGATCTTGACGAGCGCCGCGATCTGCCGCTGCACGGGCACCTCGCCCGTACCCGTGAGCACGTAGCGCCGATCATTCCCTGCCGGCACCGAGTCCTTCAGATGGGTGTGCCGGATGTAGCGCCCGAGGTTCGCGACGGTGTCCTCGGGCTGTTCGTGGCCCGACACGAACGTGTGATGCGCATCCCACAACAGGGCCACGTTCGGTGCGTCGGCCCGTTGAAGGATGTCGAGCAACGCGGGGGAATCGGTGAAGTCCCCGTGCGATTCGATGAGGACCGCAACGCCCTTGGGGCGCGCATAGTCGCCGAGCGCACGTAACGCGCCGGCGATGTGCGCGAGCATCTGGTCGCGTGGCACATCCTTGACGTACTCGTTGCCGAACACGCGCACGAAGGGCGCGCCGAGTTGCTGGGCGAGATCGATGAACCGACGGGCCTCGTCGAGCTGCGCGGCGTGCTTGGCCGGGTCCATGTCGTGCATGGTCGCCGAAGCGCCGAGACACGAGACGACGAGCCCGTGCCGCGCGAGCTGCTGCGTGGCGTCGGCGATGTGGTCGGGCGCGAGCTCAGGCACCTGGCTGAGATCCATGTTCGACAGAATGCCGCGCAGCTCGACGGCGGCGAACTGCTGCTCGGCCGCGAAGTCGAGAATTCTGGGCCAGGGCCAGTTGGGGCAGCCGAGCGTGGAGAAGCCGAGTGGCAGGCGTCCCCCCTCTCCCGAAGGGAGAGGGGGCCAGGGGGTGAGGACGGCGGCCGCGATTCCAAGAAACTCTCTGCGAGTCGTCATGGGGTCGCTTTTGAAACTACCTTCTAGTGCACTGTGGCGCTCCCGTCCCGACTCCCGGCTCCCAGCTCCTATCGCTGGACCGTCTGCGCCCTGCTGTTCGTCGTGACCACGATCAACTACATGGACCGCCAGGTCCTCAGCATCCTCGCGCCGACGTTGCAGGCTGAGCTGCACTGGTCGGAGTCGGCGTACGCGCAGGTGGTCTACTCGTTCACCCTCGTCTACGCGTTCGGCTTCCTGCTCGCGGGTCGCTGGCTCGACCGCAGCGGCGTGCGCCGCGGCTTCGCGACCGCCGTGGTCGTGTGGAGCCTGGCGGCGATCGGCCATGCGCTCGCGCGCACCACGGCCGCATTCTCCGCCGCCCGCGCATTCCTCGGCCTCGGTGAGTCGGCCAACTTCCCCGGCGCGATCAAGAGCGTCGGCGAATGGTTCCCCCGGGAGGAGCGCGCCCTGGCGACCGGCATCTTCAACGCCGGCACCAACACCGGCGCGATCCTCACGCCCCTCATCGTGCCGTGGATCGCGCTGACCTGGGGTTGGCGGTGGGCGTTTGTGATCACGGGCTCGCTGGGATTCTTGTGGCTGATCTTGTGGTTGTCCCTGTATCGGGACAACACTCTAAAGAGTGAGCCCAGTGAATCACTGCCCTTCAAGGGCAGTGCCTTACCGGGCGCACCCTTCAGGGTGTCGACCTCCTGGTGGGGACTCTTCACGCACCGCCAGACCTGGGCCATCGTCACCGGCAAATTCCTCGCCGACCCCGTGTGGTGGTTCTATCTGTACTGGTTGCCGAAGTTTCTGGATGCGACGTACGGCATCAAGCTCGCGCGGGTCGCCCTTCCTCTCATCACGGTGTACCTCATCGCCGACGTCGGGTCCATCACCGGCGGATGGCTGTCGGGCGCCTTGCTCAAGCGCCACTGGACCACGAACCGTGCGCGCAAGACGGCGATGCTGCTCATGGCGCTCGCGATCGTGCCCACGGCCCTGGCACCGCGCGCCGGGAACATGTGGGCCGCGGTGCTCATCGTCGCGGTGGCCGCCGCGGCGCACCAGGGCTGGTCGGCCAACGTCTATACGCTCGCGAGCGACATGTTCCCACCCAGCGCCGTGGCATCCATTTCCGGCATCGGCGGCTTCGCCGGCGCGATGGGAGGCGTGCTGTTCCAATGGCTCACGGGCCGGATCCTCGACGCGACCGGCGGCAATTACGCGTCGATCTTCGCGATCTGTGGATTTGCGTATGTCACGGCGTGGACGATCATTCACCTGCTGGCGCCAAAACTGGAGCCAGTGTCAACACTCTGAAGAGTGAGCTTAGGAAATCACTGCGCTTAAGCGCAGTGCCTCACTGGGCACACTCTTCAGAGTGTTGGAAGAAAATGGGGTTGAAAACAACATGGAGCTGTCATGATCGGACCTGTATTGCTCCTCGCTCTCCTCCAAGGGCCTGCTGCTGCCCCGAACACCCTCACGCCCGCCGAGCGCACCGCCGGCTGGAGGCTGCTCTTCGATGGCAAGACCCTCGCGGGGTGGCGTGGCCTCGGCTACGACACCGTGCCGACGGCGCATTGGGTCGTGGTTGACGGCGCGATCAAGAAGATCGCGTCCGGCAACGTGCCCCGCGTGGCCGACGGCCGGCCGCAGATCGGCGGCGATCTCATGACCATCGATTCGTTCGCCGATTTCGAGCTGAGCTTCGAATGGAAAGTCACGCCGGGCGCCAACAGCGGCGTGAAGTACAACGTGTCCGAATCCATGTCACTGGCCCAGGGCGGCGCCGGCACGCAGGGCGGCCCCTCCCACTCCGCCCTCGGCTTCGAGTATCAGATTCTCGACGACGACCGCCACGAGGACGGCAAGTTGCCGAGTCACCGCGCCGGTGCGCTGTATGACCTGATTGCCCCGAACGCCGGGAAACAGCTGCACCCGGTCGGCCAGTGGAACAGCTCGCGCATCGTGTGGCGCGGCAACCACGGCGAACATTGGCTGAACGGTGTGCAGCTCGTCGAGTTCGAGCTGGGCACCACGCGGATGGATTCGCTGCTCGCCGCCAGCAAGTACAAGACGATTCCCGGATTCGGCCAGAAGCGGACCGGCCACATCGTCTTGCAGGACCATGGGGACGAAGTCTATTTCCGGAGCATCAAAGTGAGGCCTCTATGAAACGCCGCCGCTTCGTCAAGACGGTATCCAGCGCCACCGTGGGTCTGATCGGACCGCGCTTCGTGACGGGCTCGCCGAACGAGAAGGTCGTGGTCGCCGTCATGGGACTGAATGGCCGCGGCACCGTCCTGGCCCAGACCTTCGTCAAGACGCCCAACGCCGAAGTCGCCGTCCTGTGCGACGTCGACTCCACCGTCCTCGCCAAGGCAGCGACAGCGGTGGGCGTGAGCAAAACCCTCGGCGACTTCCGCCGCGCGCTCGACGACAAGTCCATCGACGCACTGGTGATCGCCGCGCCCGATCATTGGCACGCGCCCGCCGCCATCCTCGCGATGTCGGCCGGCAAGCATGTCTACGTGGAGAAACCGTGCGGCCACAACGCGCGCGAGGGCGAGCTGCTGGTGGACGCACAGCGCCGGACCCGGCGCGTCGTCCAGATGGGCACGCAGCAGCGCTCGGCGCCGCGGTCCATCGAGGTGGTCCAGGCCATTCGCGACGGACTGATCGGGCAGCCCTACCAGGGGCGCGCGTGGTACGCCAACACCCGGACGACCATCGGGCGGGGCAAGCCCGCGCCCGTCCCGGCCAACCTCGACTACGACCTGTGGCAAGGGCCGGCGCCGCGGACACCGTACCAGGACAATGTGATTCACTACAACTGGCACTGGTTCCGTCGCTGGGGCACGGGCGAGATCAACAACAACGGCACGCACGAGATCGACGTCGCGCGTCTCACGCTCGGCGTCGATTTCCCGACGCGCGTCTCATCG
>DATFGN010000315.1:0-11540 GCA_035249405.1 Gemmatimonadales bacterium | reverse complement strand
CTTGTCGTCGCGGCCGAATTGCGTGATGCTGCCGATGATGATCGCGTCGACGCCGAGCAACCGGGCCAGCTGCACGGCCGACGAGGGATCGGCGCGCCCCGACTGCTGGAAGTTCTGCTCCTGCAGGACCCGGTCGAGCTGTTTGCGCTCGATCACGGAGTAGGTGCCGTTGCGCACCAGGTTGGTCACCAGCATGTCGGCGATACCCTTGCCGATGTCGACGTCGCTGCCGAACATGTCGTATACCCACTGGTGCACGGTGGCGTAGTCAAAGTCGAGCACCGCCACGCGCCGCCGATTCGGGGCTTGCGCGGCCAGCGTCCCGGCGCCGACCAGCAGGGCCAGGAGGGGGACGGACAGGCGCTTCATAACAACTCCAGGTCGGGGGGGTGGATCGGGAATACCCGTCATTCTAGCGTGGACGGCCCAAGATTCAACTCGTAGTTTCTCCGCATGGCCTCGCCGGCATTTCCGAACCTTACCGTGCTCGAGCACCCCCTCATTCGCCACAAACTGAGCATCTTGCGCGACCGGCGCACCAGTACCAAGGACTTCAAACAACTGGTCGGCGAGATCGCCATGCTGATGGCATACGAGATGACCAAGGAGCTGCCCCTCGAGCCCGTGGACATCGATACGCCGCTCGAGCGGATGCAGGGCGTCCGGGTGGCCGGCAAGAAGCTCGTGCTCGTTCCTATTCTCCGCGCGGGCCTCGGGATGGTGGACGGGATCGCCCAGCTGATTCCCTCCGCACGCGTCGGCCACATCGGCATCTACCGCGATCACACGACCCTGAAACCGGTCGAGTACTACTTCAAGGTGCCGTCGGGACCCGATGCCAGGGATTGCTTCGTGCTCGATCCCATGCTTGCCACCGGCGGCTCCGCGGCCGACGCCGTCACGGCGCTGAAGCGCGCCGGCGCCCAGCGCATCCGCTTCCTCTGCCTCGTCGCCTGCCCCGAAGGCGTCCAGACCATGCTCGAGCAGCATCCCGATGTGCCGGTCTATGCGGCCGCGCTGGATCGCCAGCTCAACGACAAGGGCTACATCCTTCCTGGATTAGGAGATGCAGGGGATAGGCTGTTTGGGACTAGGTGAAAGCGGAGACGCCAAGACGGGTAGACGGGTAGCGGATTCTAGGTTCTAGTCTTCAGGAACCCTCAACCCTAACCCCTAGTGATCACTACCCGTCTGCCCGTCCACCCGTCTGGCCTAGCGTCTAGCCACTCGCAACTCTTTTCCTACCAACTGTGTCACACTACTGACCGTCTCCCGTTCGGAGCAGCGTGGACGAACATGAACTGATCGCCCGGGCTCGCTCAGGGGATCCAGCGGCCGAACGGGCGTTGTACGACACGCATGTCGATCGCGTCTACCGTCTGGCCTATCGATTGGCGGGCGATGACGAGCTCGCGAGGGATTTCACGCAGGAGACGTTCATTCGTGCATTTCAGCGGCTCGACACGTTTCGGGGCGAATCCCGGTTGTCCACCTGGCTGCACGCCATCGCGACCTCGGTCGCCTTGAACGGATTGCGCAAAGTGAAGCGATTTCGCACGCGCGAAACGGCGCTTGAAGCCGCCGACGCCGTGACGGTCGCCCCCCGGTCGGCCGAGCCCGATTTGAAGATGCGGTTGCGCGCGGCGATCGACGCGCTGCCGCTGAAATATCGGACGGTGGTGGTGATGCACGATGTCGAGGGATACACGCACGAGGAAATCGCCGCGACGCTGAACGTCGAGGTGGGCACATCCAAGGCACAGTTGTCCCGGGCACGGGCCAAGCTGCGCGACGCACTGGCGGATTTCGCAGGAGAATGGGTGTCATGAACGACGATCGCTTTGAAAGCTTGCTGCGCGAGGCCGCAGCCGAGTATCACCGGCCCCCCGAGACACCGCGGGACGAGATGTGGACCGTGATCGAGACCGAACGCCGGCGCCGCCGGACCGCGCCGGCCATCGTGCCGTTGCGACCGGTCTGGCAGTGGGGCATCGCCATGGCCGCGGTGTTGCTCGTGGGCATCGCGATCGGTCGCTGGATTCGCCCCACGACGCAGACGTCTCCGCCGTCACCGCTGGCCGCGCAACCGGGCGACGTTGCCTATCGCCTCGCCGCAGCCCAGTACCTGGGACGCACGGAAACACTGCTTGCCGGATTCCGGGAGGACGCGCCCAGCGGGCGCGTGGACTTGCAGTTCATCGCGCAGGCCCGGGATCTGTTGTCATCCGCTCGGCTGCTGCTCGATTCACCGGCCGGGAAGGATCCGCAGCTGCGACCGCTGCTCAAGGACCTCGAGCTGGTGCTCGCCCAGATCGCGTCACTCCCCGCCGGGCGGCAAAAGCGGGACGTGGAGTTCATCATCCAGGGAATCGACCAAAAGAGCATGCTCACCCGGTTGCGGACCGCGATCCCGTCAGGGCCGGCCGCGCCACCGAGCACGCAAGGAGCGATTTGACGATGGTCACGATGTCGTGGGTACTCGCCGCCGTCTCCCTCAGCCTGCAGGAGCCAGCGGCTCCTCCCGCGCCTCCGGCGCCACCGACGCCTCGTACGCCCGCGGCGATTGTGGTTCCGGTGACACCGGCCTGGCCAGCCATCAGTGCGCAGCTCGGCTCGCTCGCAAGTCTCGCTGATCTCGCGTCGTTGAGCGAATTGTCCTCGCTCGGCTCGTTGCGAACGCTCGCCGACCTGGCTGACGCACCTATCTGGAACGATAAGGATCCTGCAGACTCGCTGTATCGCGCAGCTCGGCTCTTGCTCAACCGCGGCCGCTATGCGGATGCCGCGACCGCGTTCGCCGATTTGATCCGGCGCTACCCCAAGTCCGAGTACACGCCCGATGCCTATTACTGGCAGGCGTTCGCGCTGTACAAGACGGACAACGTCGATAGCTACCGGCGCGCCCGCACGGTTCTGGAATACCAGCAAAAGCACCACCCGCGCGCCGGGACCCGCGGCGAGGCGGAGACGCTGTACGCGCGCATTCAGGGCCAGCTGGCCCAGCAGGGCGATTCTCCCGCCGCCGAATGGGTGCGTCGACACGCCAACGCCGCTGTCGCGCCGACGCCAAGCCCGTCGCCAACGCCCAGCCCGTCCCCGACCCCACCGGCGACACCCCTTGCGCCCGTCACGAGCAGCAGATCGTGCCCCTCGGACGACGATGACGACGATCCGCGCATGGCGGCGCTCAACGCGTTGTTGCAGATGGATCCCGAAGCCGCGGTGCCGATCCTGAAGCGGGTGCTGGCCCGACGTGACCCGTGCAGCGTATCGCTACGTCGCAAGGCCGTCTTCATCATCTCCCAGAAGCGCGCCGAGGACACCGAGGATGTGCTGCTCATGGTGGCACGCACAGATCCCGATCAAGAGGTCCGTCAACAGGCGGTGTTCTGGCTGTCGCAGGTCGGGAGCGAGCGAGCCGTGAGTGCGCTCGACTCGATCCTTCGCTCGTCCACGGACCCGGAGCTGCAAAGCAAGGCCATCTTCGCCCTGTCCCAGATTCACTCGAGCCGCGCCGCACAGATTCTGCGCGATGCCGCCGAGCGTGGTCCGTCCAATGAAGCGCGCGAGCAGGCGATTTTCTGGCTGGGGCAGCAGCACACGGCGGAAAACGCCGCATACCTGCGCAGTCTCTACGCGCGCCTCACGAGCGACGATCTCAAGGAGAAAGTGATCTTCTCGCTCAGCCAGATGGGGAGCGACGAGAGCGCGCGCTGGCTGCTCGACCTGGCCGTGAACGAGCGGGAGCCGGTGGAAATGCGCAAGAAGGCCTTGTTCTGGGCCGGCCAAACGGGCGCCGATCTCAAAGATCTTACGGCCATCTACGACCGGACCACGAACATCGAGATCAAGGAGCAGCTGATCTTCGTCTACTCGCAGCGGCACGACGCCGAGGCGGTAGACAAACTGATCGACATCGCCAGGCGCGATCCGAACAGCGAGTTGCGGAAAAAGGCGGTGTTCTGGCTCGGACAGTCACACGACCCCAGGGCCCGTCAGGTGCTAATCGACATCATCAACCAATGAACACGCGCCCTGTTGTCGCCGCGATCGTGCTCGGGGTCGTCCTCCCACCGGCGTGCGCCTCCTCCCAGTCGCTCGAGGCCCGCATCGCTGCTGCCTCGGGCGACGTGCGCTTCTCGTTCACTGCTCGACCCGACGTCTCGGGCAACGGCCACAGCATCATCCAGTGGAGTTGTGATGGCCATCGCTGCCGGCAGCAGATCGACGGCAATTACTCCGACGGGGATGAGGACGATTGGCGCTCGGCCTGCGACACGGGGCCGGTTCGGGTCACGCTGCGGCGGCGCGAGGGCCGGGTGACCGGGCTGCGCACGGCCGTGGGCGGCCGGGCCAGCGTGTTCGCAACCGGCACCGACCTGGGCCGCGTCGCCGCCCCCGAGGCCGTGCGCTACCTGCTCGACCTCGCCGCCCGCGCCGAAGGGGACGTGGGGAGCAAGGCCATGTTCGCGGCAACCCTGGCCGACAGTGCCACGACCTGGCCCGAGCTGCTGCGCCTGGCCCGGGACCGCCGGGTCCCCCAGCAGACGCGGAGCGGTGCGGTGTTCTGGGTGTCGCAGGCGGCGGAGGTCGCCGCCACCCGTGGACTCGATCCGCTGGTCGACGCAGACGACACCGACCGCGAAGTCCGGAAGTCAGCCGTGTTCGCCCTGTCCCAGCGTCCGCGCGAGGAAGGCGTCCCCGTCCTGATCCGGATCGCCGAAACGAATCGTGACCCGGAGATCCGCAAGCAGGCGATCTTCTGGCTCGGCCAATCCAACGATCCCAGAGCCTTGGCGTTGTTCGAGCAACTGCTGACAAGACCCTGACGGCGGAGCATCTGAAACGTTGACGGGTTTGAAGGCATCCTTTTCAGGAAGCCTTCAGGCCCGTCTATGCCGCTCATTCCCGTGTTGTTGCAAGCGCTCAGCGCTCACCAGGCGATCGATTCGTCGGCGCTCCGGCACGCGAGTGGCGGGACGCCGCGCACGATTGCCGCGGTCCGAGTGCAGCGACCGCCCAATCTGGATGGCCGGCTCGATGATGCGGCGTGGCGCGAGACACAACCCACGGGCGGGTTTCGTCAAGTCGATCCCACGGAAGGCGCCGCGGCATCCGAGTCGACGTGGGTCTACCTCGTGTACGATGACGCGGCGATCTACGTGGGTCTGCGGATGTTCGACAGCGAGCCGAGGCGCGTGCTGCCTCGCCTCGGCCGGCGCGACGACCGGCTCCAGAGCGACATGGTGTACGTGGATTTCGACAGCTATCACGATCACCGCACCGCGTTCGAATTCGCCGTCAATCCAGCCGGGGTGAAGACCGACGACATCACGAGCAACGACTTCTTCATCGGCGATCGCTCATGGGAGCCCGTGTGGGATGTGGCCACCGCGATCGACTCCCTCGGCTGGGTCGCGGAAATGCGAGTCCCGTTCTCCCAGCTGCGCTTCCCGCAGCGACAGGACCAGCTGTGGGGGTTTCAGGTTTTTCGCTGGGTGTTCCGCAAGGGCGAGCAAAGTCAGCTCGTGTTCGTGCCCAAGAATGAGACCGGGTACGCGTCCCGGTTCGCGCACCTGGTCGGGCTGCGGGACATTCCGGCGCCGCGCCGGCTCGAGATCCTGCCCTACACGGTCGGGCGCGGCACGTTCAACGCCGCGCACGCCCCCGGCGATCCCTTCGACGACGGCAGCCGGTACTTCGGCGGTGCCGGAGTGGATGTCAAATACGGGGTGACCTCCAACCTGACGTTGGACGCCTCGATCAATCCGGATTTCGGCCAGGTGGAGCAAGACCCGGCCTTCGTCAACCTGACGGCCTTCGAGCAGTTCCTGGAGGAGCGGCGGCCGTTCTTTGTGGAAGGTGCGTCGATCTTCGCGTTCGGCGGCACGGGCTCGTTCATCGGCTTCGGCGGCACCCCGCAGTATTTCTATTCCCGCCGCATCGGCCGGGCCCCCGGTTTGTATCCCTCGATTCCCAATGGCGGGTACGCCGATGTTCCGGCGAACGCGACGATTCTGGGCGCGGCCAAGCTGACGGGCAAGACGGCCGGCGGCTGGTCGGTTGGCGTCCTCGACGCGGTCACGGCGCGCGAGAACGCGGGGATCGATTCCGCCGGCACGCGCACGAGCGTGCCGGTCGAGCCCCTGAGCAACTATTTCGTGGCGCGGGTGAATCGGGAAATCGGCGGTCATACGGGATTCGGCCTGCTCGGCACCGCGGTGCAGCGCCGACTCGATGATCCGGCATTCGACGGGCTGCGTCGCGGCGCCTATATCGCCGCCGCGGACTTCTTCCATCGCTGGCAAAACAACACTTACGCGTTGCTCGCCTCGGTCGGCGCAGCATCCGTCACCGGCGATGCCCTGGCGTTGCAGAACACCCAGTTGGCCTCGTCCCGCTACTATCAGCGCCCCGACCAGGATTACATGCGCTTCGACCCGAATCGCACGTCGCTCACCGGCGTCTCGGCCGATCTGAGCCTGAGCAAGGAAGGCGGCAACACGAACTGGGCCTTCGGCTTTTCCACCACGACGCCCGGGTTCGAAGTCAACGATTTGGGGTTCCAGACCCGGGTCGATCGGATCTCCGGTGCCGCGTTCCTGGGGCACCGCTGGACGAAGCCCGGGAAAGTGTTCCGGCAGGCGAGCCTGGCCGCCAACCTAGGCCCGAGCTGGAACTATGGTGGCGACATGATCCAAATGAGTGGCGGAATTAGCGCGTTCGGTCAACTGCTGAACTACTGGGGCGGGAGTGTATTCGTTTTTCGCGATCAGGAGGCCGTGGACGACCGGCTCACACGCGGCGGACCGCTCGCCCTCACTCCCGCCAGTGTGAGCATCGGCGGCAACGTGTTCTCGGACGGGCGGAAATCAATCAACTTCGGGTCCTTCACGTTCTATAATAAGGACGCTGCCGGCGGGTGGAGCCTCCAGTTCAGTCCGAACGTGTCCTGGAATCCGTCCAGTGCGGTCGTGATCCGCCTGGGGCCGAGATATAGCGTGGGCCGGACCGCGGCCCAGTTCCTGGACGTGGTCTCGGACACCCTGGCGCCGACCTTCGGCGCGCGCTACCTGTTCGGCCGGTTGTCTCAGCACCAGCTCGATCTCACGGCGCGGCTCAGCTGGACGTTCTCGCCCGACTTGAGCTTCCAGCTCTACGTGCAACCGTTCGTCTTCACCGCCGATTACGACGAGTTCAAGGAGCTGCGCGCGCCGCGCACTTTTGACTTCAACGTGTTCGGGCGTGACAACGGCTCGACCATCGCCTTCGACTCCGCCAGCAACAGCTATACAATCGACCCGGACGGGCCAGGCTCCGCCACGGCGATCGGACTCGGCAACCCGGACTTCCGGATTCGGTCCTGGCAGTCCAACGCGGTGTTGCGCTGGGAGTATCGCCCCGGCTCGACGCTCTATCTGGTATGGACGCAGAGCCGGTTCGGGTTCTTCGAGGATCCGGCGGTGCAATTCGGTGGCGACCTGCGCGGTCTCATGCGCGACCGGCCGGCCAATGTGCTGCTGGTGAAATTCAATTACTGGCTCAGTCTGTGAGCCGTATATTGGCGCGTCCAGGACATGAGGGCTGGGATGCCGCAAGCCACCCGCCGCGTGTACACGGGGCGAGTCCTCAATCTCGACGTCGACACCGTGCAGTTTCCCGATGGCTCGAGCGGGGAGCTCGAGATCATCCGCCATCCCGGGGCCGCCGCCGTGGTCCCGGTCCTCTCGGATCCGAACTCTACGGACCCGGTGCTGCTGTTGCTGCGGCAGTTTCGTTACGCCGCCGGAGGTCCGCTCTGGGAGATCCCGGCTGGGCGACTCGACCATGGGGAGGCGCCTGAGGCCTGCGCGCGGCGCGAGCTCCGCGAGGAGGCAGGAGTCGAGGCGGGACGACTCGAGCGTTTGACGACCATCTGGACTACGCCCGGGTTTACCGATGAGGCGATTCACCTGTTTTGGGCAGCGGACCTGAAGTCCGTAGCCCACGCCCGCGAGCCGGACGAGTTCATTGAAGTGGTTCCAAAGCCGATGACGGAAGTGCTGAGCCTGATCCGAGACGGCGAGATCCGTGACGGGAAGACCGTCGTGGCCATCCTCTATATGGCGGGGTTCGTGTTCGGGTTAGAATGACGCACTGTCCGCTCTAGGGGACGTTGGGTCACTCGTCACAAGCTGTAACCTGTTTGAGAATGGTTCGTTACTGAGCGTCCATAGGCGGTACACTTCATGCCGCTAGGCTGTGGCGCGGGCTTTCTGAGGAGGGAGCACATGCAGGCCATCCTCGAATCAACACTGCCAAAAGGGTCGGCGCGGGCGCTGGAGCGCCAGACGCTGGTCGAGTTGGATGATGCGCATATCGCCCAACGGCATCTGTCCGGTGACCCTCAGGCATTCGGCGCCCTCGTTGATCGTTACCAGGGGCGTCTGCTCAACTTCGTTAATCGGACCATCGGCGACCGTGAGCGCGCGGAAGACCTCGTCCAAGAGGTGTTCATTCGCGTGTTCCGGCACCTGCATCGGTTCGACCAGACCAAGAAGTTTTCGACCTGGATCTATACGATCGCGTCGAACCTGGCCAAGAACGAGCTGCGCAACCGCAGCCGCAATCCGCTGGTGTTCTTCCAAACGATCAAGCGCAATTGGGAAGCGGACCATCGGCCGCTGCAGTTCGAGGATACCACGGCCCGGCCCGACGACCTGTATCGCAAGCGCTTCCTCAAGGACGCGGTCGAGCAGTGCGTCACTCAGCTCCCCGAGCATCATCGCGTGGTGTTCGTGCTGCGGGAGCTCGAAGGCAAGAGCTACGAGGAAATCGCCGAGATTACGGGCTGCAACCTCGGTACGGTGAAAAGCCGGTTGAACCGGGCCCGGAACAGCTTTGCCCAGCTGATCGAACCGCTGTTGCGCTAACTGCTTGGTATCCAAGGCCCCATCCCCACTTGGGGGTGGGGCCTTTCGTGTGCAGATTTGGAACGGGAACCCCCTTTCTGTTCGACGGTAGTAAATTCCTAACCCTATGACCTGTAGTGAATTCCTCGCCCGGTACAGTGATTTCCGCGACGGCCTGATCGGCGCTCCGCGGGAGGCGCGACGCTTTTCCCGACACATCGCGACGTGTGCTCCATGTCATCGCTATCATGACGCGCTGCAACACGGTTTGAATGCCCTCCAGACGAAAGTCCACGAAGAGCCTGACACCGACTTCCGGCAGCGTTTGGCTAGGCGCCTCGCGGTCGAACGCGCGCGCGCCGGCCGGCCGGCGATCCCGTCGCGGCCGGCCCTCGCGGCCGCGTTACTCATCGCGGCGGCGATCGGGTTGCTGGCTTGGGAAGGGATCCGGCAACAGCCGACGGTAGTCGCTGTCCAACCGCTGCCTCCGGTGCCGTTTCCGAAGCCGGTCGCGGAAGCGGGACCGCCGTTCGTCTCCTTCCAGGACCCGCGCACCGCGGTCATCTCGGGGAACCCGTACCCATACGGTACCGCGTTCGTGGAGCCCGCCAGCGCGCAACGCTAGTTCGGCGCGCCGTTACAAACACTTTCTTCCCCTCTCACCCCGGGGTAAGTTGCGTCCGTATGGCGGCGCTTTCCTTCGACGCGCTCCTGCGCGCGCTCAAGCAGGGCGAGCCTGATCCTGTCTATTACCTGCATGGTGAAGAGGACGTCCTGAAGGACGAGGCGGTCCGGTCGCTGATCGATCGGGCCGTTCCCCCTGACGTGCGCGATTTCAACCTGGATCAGCGGTCGGCGGCGGAACAGGATGCCGAGTCGCTCCATGCTCTGCTCAACACGCCACCCATGCTCGCCGAGCGGCGCGCCGTCGTGCTGCGTGGCGTCGAGCAGCTACGATCCAAGTCCAAGGCGCGAGAGGCGCTCGTTGCCTACCTCAAACACCCCAGCCCGGCGACCGTGCTGATCCTCGTCCAGTCGGACAGCGAGGCGCCCGAGGCCGAATTCGCGACGCATGCCACGACGGTCGGCGTGCAGCGGCTGCCGCCCGAGCGCGCGCTCCGCTGGGTCGCCCACGCGGCAGGCCTTCGGTCGCTCACCGTCGAGCCCGCGGCGGCCGAGTTGCTGGTCAGCGCGATGGGGGCGGACCTGAGCGCGCTGCGCCAGGAGCTCGACAAGCTCGCCGCGCTGGTGCAGGGCCGAGCGGTTGGTCCGGCGGACATCGCCGCCATCGTGGGGGTGCGGCATGGGGAAACCCTGCAGGATCTCGTGGATGCCTGTCTCGCGCGTCAATCGGCACGGGCCGCTAAACTGGTCGCGGTCGTGCTCGAGCAGCCCGGCATGTCCGGCGTCAAGATGGTGAGCACGTTAGGGACGGCGCTCGTCGGCGTGGCGCTGGCGCGCGCGGAGCTCGATCGCGGCACCGCGCGCGCGAAACTCCCCGATGCGCTGTTCCGGCACTTGCTCGCCGCGCGCCCCTTCGGCTTGCGCAGCTACAAAGTCGAGGCGGGCCAGTGGGCGGCGGCAGCCGAGCAGTGGAGCGCTGCCGAGGCCCGGCGCGCGCTGCGCCTCGCATTGGAGATGGATCGCTTGTTGAAGAGCACCGGGGTATCGGACGAAGCGGGGCTGCTCCGGCAGCTCGTTCTGGCCCTGGGCGTGGCGACGCAGGAGGCCGCATGAGACGGTTGCTGGTAGTGGCTCTCATCGCGCTCGCCGGCCGCCTCTCGGCACAGACGCAACACGATCCCCGTCTGCAGTCCGCGATCGAGCTGGCGCAATCCGGCCGCGCTGATTCGGCTCGCGCCCTGGTTCGTCATCTGCTCGTGACCGTCCCGGCCCAGGATCCCGTGTTCGCGGAAGCGCTGTACGTCCAAGGCGGCATGCTGGCCGCCGATGCGGCCACGGCGGCGACGAGCTTGCAACGCGTCGTGGTCGAATACGGGTCGTCCGCGTGGGCCGACGACGCGCTGCTGCGTCTGGCACAGCTGTTCGAGGCTCAGAACGACCCGGCATCGGCGGTGCAATCGGTGGAGCGGTTGCGACGCGACTATGCGGATTCGCCACTGCGGTTCCGGGCCGAGTTCGTGGGCGCCAGAGCCGCGTTCGACCTGCGTGATGAGGCCCGCGGGTGCGGCTTCCTCCGGGACGCCCAAGCCGGGGCGGGCGACGACGTCGAATTCAAGAATCAGGTGAGCTTCTACGCTTCCCGCTGCGGCGGCGTGTCGTCGAGCGCGGCAGCGGCGACGCCGGAGTCGGCCGCGAACCGCCGGCGCAGCGGCTTCGGGGTCCAGATCCTGGCTGGAAAGAGCGCGCCCCAGATCGATGAGATGCTCACCCGCCTCAAGACCATGGGCTACAACGCCTACGTGGTCCGCGATTCGACGGGCTATCTGAAGATCCGGGTCGGGCCCTACCCCTCGAGAGAGGCGGCCCAGCGCATCCAGGCCCAGCTCAAGACCCGCCTCGGCGGCCAGCCGTTCGTCGTGGAGGAGTCGTGAGCCACGCGGCGGCTTCGGCTCCGACCGGGCCGCCCGATACGCCGCTCATGCAGCAATACCGCGACATCAAGTCGCGGCATCCACAGACCATTCT
>DATFGN010000314.1:0-7342 GCA_035249405.1 Gemmatimonadales bacterium | reverse complement strand
GACTGGCCCCGGAAGTCGTGATGATCGGCGGGCACCTCGATTCCTGGATCGGCGGTACCGGGGCGACCGACAATGGCGCCGGCAGCGCCGTCGCCATGGAAGTGTTGCGCGTCCTGAAGGCCGTGAACGCCCGTCCCCGCCGCACCATTCGTATCGGCCTGTGGGACGGGGAAGAGCCGACCACGGACTATTCTGGATCCGTGGGCTACGTCAAACGCCATTATGGCGATCCCGAGACCATGAAGCTCCTGCCGGAGCATGCGCGATTCGACGTCTACTTCAATCTCGACAACGGCTCGGGCAAGATCCGCGGGATCTATCTGCAGAACGACTCGGCAGCGCGACCGGTTTTCGCCCGCCTGTTCGCTCCGCTCGCGGATCTAGGCGCCAACACTCTCACCATCGCCAACACCGGCTCGACCGACCACATGTCCTTCGTCGGCGTCGGGCTGCCCGCGTTTCAATTCATTCAGGACCCCGTCGACTATGAGACCCGCACCCACCACAGCGTGCTGGATGTGGGCGACATGCTGCTGGAGGACGACCTCAAGCAAGCCGCTGTCGTCATGGCGTCGGTCGTGTATCAGACGGCGATGCTGGACCAGCGTATCCCCAGACCGGCGTTGCCGGCCCCGCGCGCACACTAGGGCGGCGATCGTGCCACGTGATCCCGGTCACGTGCGCAATTCCCGGCTAATCGTGCAAAGTGGTGCACGCTGTTCGCCCGCGCGCCACCTCCCCACCACGAGTCAACCGCATCCGCGACCTTCTGTTAGGCCAAGGTCGTGGCTCTGGTACAGGGCGTGCCTCTATGGTGGGCGACGTTCGCCAGCGCCCAGGACATGTGGTTCGGAGGAGTGCAAAGATGGACCGGAAGGGTTTCACACTGATCGAGCTGTTGATCGTGGTCGTGATCATCGGCATTCTGGCCGCGATCGCGATCCCGAAGTTCGCCAACACCAAAGAGAAGGCCTACCTCGCGTCGATGAAGTCGGATCTGCGCAACCTGGTGACGGCGGAAGAGGCGTATTTCGCCGACTCGGTCAAGTACAGCGCTACGATCGGCGCGGGTGGGGTCACCTTCAACGTGACCTCAGGCAACAACACCCCGGCCCTCGCGGTGACCCTGGACGGGTGGACGGCCAGCATCAGCAACGTCAATACCACCAAGACCTGCGCCATCTTCGTGGGCACGACAGCGCTCGCGCCAGCCGTGAAAGAGGGCGAGCCGAAGTGCCAGTAAGCACCTCCCTGCAGCATCAGGGGAAGATTCCCATCTCTTCGTAGGTCCGCGCCACCTTGTCGATGGCATTGATAAAGGCTGCGGTGCGCAGGCTCACCTTGTCGGCGCCAAGCCGTTTCTGGATGTCGCGCATTTGGTGATAGGCGGACACGATCGACTCTTCGAGTCCGGAGTTGACGAGGTCTTCCTCGTCCGGTCCCTCGGTGTAGAACCCGATCTGCTGCTCGCTGAACTGCTTGCCCGTGGTTTGCGCCACCGCTTCGAGGAGCCGGCGCGCGGCGCCTTCCTCGTAGCGCTTTTGCATGCGCCCGAAGCGCACGTGCGACAGGTTCTTCAACCATTCGAAGTACGACACGATCACTCCCCCGGCGTTGAGCCACAGGTCCGGGAGAATCAGCACGCCCCGCTTCAGAAGCTCGTCCTCCGCCTCGACGGTCGTAGGTCCGTTGGCCCCTTCGGCGATGATCTTGGCTTTGATGCGCGGCGCATTTTCGGCCGTCAACACTTGCTCCAGGGCGGCCGGTACGAGGATGTCGCAGTCGATTTCCAGCCCGGCGACTGAGCTCGGTAAATCGGTGGCACCCGGGAAGCCCAGGATCGATCTGCGCTCGCGCCGATGCGTCATCACCTGCTCGATATCCAGACCGGCCGGGCTGGATATCGCCCCCTCGTACTCGGTGAGCCCGACCAGGGTTGCCCCAGCTTCCTGGAGAAACTTGGCCGCGTGGTAGCCCACATTGCCGAGTCCCTGGACGACGACGCGCTTGCCCTTCACGCCGCGTGACAGGCCAAGGGCCTTCATGAGGTCAGTGCTGTCGCACGCTTCGCGGATGCCGTAGTACACGCCGCGACCCGTCGCTTCGGTGCGGCCCCGGATGCCGCCCTGCGCCAGCGGCTTGGCGGTGACGCACGCGAGCGCGTCCAGCTCGCCTCCTGTCAGCGACACGTAGGTGTCGGCGATCCACGCCATCTCCTGCGGGCCGGTACCGAAGTCCGGGGCCGGCACGTCGACGCCCGGTCCGATGAACTTCTTGCGTACCAGCTCGAAGGTGTAGCGGCGGGTGATGCGCTCCAGCTCGCCGCTCGAGTAGTTGCGGCGGTCGATCTTGAGGCCGCCTTTGGCGCCCCCGAACGGCACATCGACGATCGCGCACTTGTAGGTCATCAGTGCGGCGAGGGCCATCACCTCGTCCTCGCTCACATCGGGGCTGTACCGGATGCCGCCCTTGGTGGGGAGCTTGTGCTGGCTATGCTCGGCGCGCCACGCGTGCATGACTTCGATGGTCCCGTCGTCGCGCCGGACGGGAAAGCTGACGTAGTAGACACTGTTGCATGCCTTGATCTGCTCCAGCAGGGTGGAATCGTGCTTCGTGAACTTCGCTGCGCGATCGAACTGTTGATTGACCTGATTCGAGAAGCCTGTGGCCACGCCGCCTCCTGGTGAGGCAGCAACACTTGCTCCGAGGCCTCAACTCCGCAAGAGCTATTCCCGATGAACCCGTCTTTAGTCTGTCGGTTGCTGCCGGCGGCAAAGATCGGTTTGAGCCGGTATCATGGATGCTTCCCTCACCGGAGACAATTCGTGAAGCTGGGAATGACTGCAATCACGGCGGCGGGTCTTCTGGTCATGAGCCCCGTCCCGGGCGGCGCCCAGACCCGCCGGACCGTTCCCCAATACACGATCGAGCAGTTCATGAACACGTCGGTGATGTTCGGGGCGTCATTCGCTCCGGACGAGCGCACCGTGCTCGTCACCAGCGACCGGTCGGGCGTGTTCAACGTATGGGAGGTGCCGGCCCAAGGTGGCGCCCCGCGCCAGGTCACGACGTCCACCACCGACGGGATCTTCGCCATCGGGTTCCTGCCCGGCGAGCGCCGCTTCATGTACAACCAGGATCGCGGCGGCAACGAGAACGACCACCTGTACCTGCAGGCGGCGGACGGGACGGTCCGGGACCTGACGCCGGGGGACAGCCTCAAGGCGGTGTTCTACGACTGGTCAGCGGACGACAAATCGTTCTTCTTCGGCACCAACGCGCGCGATCGCCGCTATTTCGACGTGTTCACGATGTCAATCGCGACGCTCACGCCGCGCGAGGTGTTTCGCGACACGGTGGGCTACACGGTGGGTGCCATTTCGGGAGATGGGCGCTGGATGGCGTTGACCAAAGAGATCACGACCCAAAACAACGACATGTATCTGCGCGACGGGCGCAGCGGCGCGATCCGCCACATCAGCCCGCACACGGGTGAAGTCCAGCATGCCCCGCAAGTCTTCAGTCCGGATGGGAGCTACCTCTACTTCCTGACGAATCAGGGCAGCGACTTCCAATACCTGGCGCGCTACAACCTAGCGACGGGGACCCGCGACACGGTGGAGCGGGCGGACTGGGACGTGATGTACGCCTACTTCTCGAAGCACGGGAAATACCTGGTCGTCGGCATCAACAACGACGCGCGCACGGAAATCCGGGTGTACGAAGCCGCGACCCATCGGCGCGTCTCGCTGCCCGCGCCTCCGGCCGGCGACATCACCGGCGTGTCGATCTCGCCGAGCGAAGCCCGTATGGCGTTTTATGTGAACGGCGCGCGTTCGCCGAGCAACCTGTTCGTCATGGATCTGGCCCGGGGCACGGCCCGCCAGCTGACGCAGAACTTGAGTCCCGATCTCGACGCGACGAACCTGGTCGATGCGCAGGTCGCACGCTTCGCGTCCTACGATGGCGTGCAGATCCCGGTGCTCCTGTACCGGCCGCAGCAGGTCACCGCCGGTGATCGCGCTCCGGCAGTCCTGTGGATTCACGGCGGGCCGGGTGGTCAAACGCGGATCGGCTACAGCGCGTTCACGCAGTATCTGGCGAACCATGGCTATGTGGTCCTGGCGGTGAACAACCGTGGCTCGAGCGGCTACGGAAAAGCGTTCAACCAGATGGACGATCGCCGTCATGGCGAAGCGGATCTCGACGACATCGTCTGGGCCAAGCGCTATCTCGCGACGCTCGGCTACGTCGATACCACACGCGTCGGCATCGCCGGTGGCAGCTACGGCGGCTACCTCACGCTCGCCGGGGTGACGTTCCGTCCCGACGTCTTCGCGGTCGGCGTCGATTTCTTCGGAATCTCGAATTGGGTGCGGACGTTGCGCAGCATTCCGCCGTGGTGGGAGTCGTTCCGCACGGCCTTGTACACGGAGCTGGGCGATCCCGGGTCCGAAGACTCGGTTCGCCTCTATCGTGTCTCACCGCTCTTTCATGCCGATCAGATCAAGAAGCCGCTGCTCGTCCTGCAGGGTGCCAACGATCCCCGCGTGTTGAAGGCCGAGTCGGATCAGATCGTGGAAGCGGTGCGGCAGCGCGGCGGCGTGGCCGAGTACGTCATCTTCCCGGATGAAGGGCACGGGTTCATCCGCAAGGAGAACAACATCAAGGCCTATCGGACCGCGCTCGAGTTCCTGGATCACTACTTGAGAGCCCAGTCCGCGTCACCGTAGCGATTGCCTCGCCGAGTCGTCGGACGAACTGCCACGCTCCCGCTGGCCCGCCGTCGTACGCCGTGACGGCGACGCACTCGGCGAGTCCACGTCCGAAACAGCTGTCGGCGGCCACCGTGACTTGTGATGAGACCTCACCGGTCGGCAGGACCGACACCGTGAATTGCAGATTGCGCTCACGGGCGCTGAACCCTGTGCCGGCGTCCTGACGGCGCAGGTGCGTCGTGATCACGCGATCGGCTCGGCTCGCGACGCTCAGGGTGTATCCGGACTCAACCACGACTCGCAACGCTGCCGAGTAGGCGGAATCGGCCGATGCAGCGAGGGCGACTTCCCATCGGATCCCGCTCGAACCTCGGGAGCGCGCAACCGGCTACGGTGCAACAGAGGGCGGCCAGACGAGTGACTTGCATTGACATGCTCCGGAGGGTCACCCATCCGCAAGGCAGGTTTCGTGCACGTCCGATCGTGCGGAAGGGACTTGTTCTACCGGTGAGTAGTGTCCCTCCCGAGAGACGATGTGTCACCCGCTGGCGCCGGTATAGCGGCGCAGCGCGACGCTCCAGAGTGCCCGCGTGATGAGAAACGCCATCGCCCCGACGGCGGCGGCGCCGAGCGCGATCGCGGGCCCGAGCCGCCCGGTCAAGGCCGAGGCGGGGATGGTGGTCGTCCACGCGATGGGCAGGAGGTAGACGAACACGAAGCGCAGCGCGCCGGGGTAGGCAGTGACCGGATAGCGCGCGCCCTCGTAGAGTGCGTCGAAGAGCACCGACAGGTTCTCGACTGAAACGAACCAGAAGGCGAGGCTCATCAGGGCGACCCAGATCGCGTACACGACCAGGACGGCGGCAGCGAGCGCCACGAGAAACGCCGCGATCTGCAGTGCCGTGGGCGTGCGGTGCAGCTGGACCATCGCGTAGCCGGCCAGAGCGAGGCCGAGCGCGACGTCGGTGAAGCGCCACAGGTCGATCTGCCGGAACGAGACCAGGAGCTGGGCGTCGACCGGGCGGGCTAACACCAGATCCAGCGTCCCGCTGCGCACCTCGGAGGCGAGTTGGCCGATCCCCGGTCGCATCACGGCCTCGATAACTCCCGTGACCGTGTTGAAGACGCCCAACAACACCACCACTTCCCAGAATTCCCAGCCGCCCAGCCGGGTCGTGTGCCGGAAGAACAGCCCCAAGGTCAGCAATGCGGTGCCGATCCAGAACAGCGTCCCGAGCAGACTCGCCACGAAGTTGGCGCGGTACTGCAGCTCTTCGGCGACGTTGAGTCGCACCAGCGCGCCGACGACGCGAAGGGGGTGTCGCCAGCTCATCCGCCGACCGCTCCATAACGCTGCAACCCGCGCCGACAGGCCAGCCGATAGGCCGCGATCCAGATCACGAGCCAGACGACCTGTCCCGCAAACCCACGCAGCAACGCTGCGCGGGAGAGTGGCGCTCCAGTCAACAAGTCCACGGGAAATGCCAGCATGTAGGGGAACCAGAGCAGCTGGGCAACTGAGGCCACGGCTGGCGGCAACAATGCGAGCGGCGCCACGCGGCCGGCGAGGAACATCGACACACCGGCGTGCAGCTCCATGATGGCGGTGGCCCGGGTGGTCCAGAACGCCAGCAGTCCGGTCGTGAAGCTGATGAAGAACCGCATTGCCGCGGCGAGTGCTACGGCGAGCGCCACCCAGCCCCAGCGGCTCGGGTCGAACGGCAGCCGGACCGCAGGCCACACGCTCGCTGCCACGACCCAGACGACGAGGATCGTCCCGGCGCTGCGGAGCTTGTACGCGAGGTTGTCGGCCAGCGATTCGTGCACCGGATTCAACGGACGCGCCAGCCGGTAGTTCAGGTCGCCTTCGCGGATCCAGCGATCCAGCTGCCAGGAATCCCACGCGATCGTGAGCGCATTCACGAGCATCACGCCGAAGAAATACCGGGCGAAATCGGCGCGCGCGTATCCGCCCACGGACCCATCGCCCGCGATTGCCCACCAGATGCCGAGCGCGATCACGGGCTCGGTCACGCCCCACAGCACCCACAGCACGATCGACGCGCGGTATTGCAGATCGACGAGCCAGGCGTTGCGGATCATGGCGCCGTAGCGACGGGTCCACAGCGCGATTGCGCTCATTCCTGTTCCTCGCTCCCCTCGGCGAACGCCTGGCGGATCACTTCTTCGATCGGAGGATCCTCGATCGACAGATCGACCACGGGGAGGGCCGCGAGCAGCCGCGCACTGGTGGCTGCGGCCTCCGCCCGCGGGACCTCGAGCACGGCGTTCGGTGATCGAAAGCTCTTCACCGCGCCGAAGGCGGCGAGCCGTTGCTCGGTGACGCCGTCCCCCAGCACCAGCTCGAGTCGCTTGGTGCGGGCGATGCGGGCGACGAGTGCATCCAGCGCGCCGTCGTAGAGCAGGCGGCCCCGGTTGATGATCAGCACCCGGGACGCAAGCGCCGTCACATCCTGCATGTAGTGCGAAGTCAGGAGGATCGTGGCGCCATAGCGATCGCGATACGCGGCGAGAAAGCGGCGGATCGCGTCCTGCGCGCTCACGTCGAGTCCGAGCGTCGGCTCGTCCAGAAACAGAATCGGCGGGCGGTGCAGCAGGGCCGC
>DATFGN010000313.1:0-10304 GCA_035249405.1 Gemmatimonadales bacterium | reverse complement strand
AACCCGAGGATCCAGACCAGCGGCAAACTGAGGCCCCAGGCTCGCGCGAACTTGCCGTCGGGCCGGCCGCCGAGCGTCACCACCACGCCGCCAGGCTTGACCGCTGCGAACGAGCGGAGCAGCGTGTCGCCCCCCTGCGTGTCGAGGACTACGTCCTGATCCTTGACCGCCGCTTCGAAGCGGGTCGTCCGGTAATCGATGGCCACATCCGCGCCCAGCGACTTCACCAGCGCATGGTTCCTCGCGCCGGTAGTGGTCGTGACCTGCGCGCCGAGGTGTTTGGCCAGCTGGATGGCGAAGGTGCCGACGCCGCCCGAGCCGGCATGGATCAGGACCTTCTGTCCCGCTTGTAACTGTGCGAGCTCGATCAGCGTCTGCCACGCGGTGAGCCCCACCAGCGGCAGCGACGCTGCCTGCGTGTAGTCGAGGCGCGCTGGCTTCCTCGCCGCGGCGCTCTCGCGCACCACGGCATACTCGGCGAAGGCGCCGATGCGGTCGTTGTCGAGGCGCGAATAGACCGGGTCGCCGACCTTGAATCGGGTGACGCCAGCGCCGACTGCTTCCACGTCGCCGGCGAGATCGGTGCCGAGGATCAGGGGGAAGGAGAAGGGGAGCAGCACTTTCGCGGCGCCGTCGCGGATCTTGTAGTCCAGCGGGTTGACGCCGGCGGCGCGCACGCGCACCAGCAGTTCGCCCGGACCCGGCTCGGGCCGCGGCAGCTCCATCATTTCCATCGGCGCCTTGTAACGACGGATGGCGAGCGCTTTCATGGCTGCCAACGCAGACGCCGTTCTCTCACGTGCTGCTTTTGAATCGCTTCCAAAGGTGATGAACCGGCAATCCTGCTAGCGCGATGCCGAGCCCATAGAGCGGTGAGAAGTTGCCCACCTGGATCTGTCCCCACACGATGGCCGACAGACCCACGACGGTGCCCAGCACAAAGAAGAGCGGCACCCACGGATACGCCGGCGTGCGAAACGGCCTCGGCGCGTCGGCCATCTTTCGCCGCAGCACGAACACCGCGCCGACGGCAAAGATCAACGCGGCCCACTCGACGACCACGAAGTAGGTCGTGAGCGTATCGAAATCTCTGAGCACCAGGACCATGATGATCGCGACCGCCCCCTGGATCACGAGCGCCGCCCAGGGTGTGGTCCAGCGTGGATGGGTAGCCCCTAGAAACGAGAACGTCAGGCCGTCGCGCGCCATCGCGTAGGCGACCCGCGGTTTGGCGAGCAGGTTGCCGTTGAGCGCGCCGAAAATGCTCGTCATGATCGCGAGCATGATGAGGACGCCACCGGCGGGTCCCGCAATCGCCGTCATGACCGTCCGCGCAATCGCCTCCTTCTGCTGGGCCATGACGCTGACCGGCATCATGTACAGGTACGCCAGGTTTGCGCCGACGTACAGCGTGACGATGACCAGCATGCCGATGATGATGATCCGCTTCATCAGTCGCTCGGGTGCCCGGACCTCGCCCGCGATCATGCTGACGGCAATCCAGCCGTCGTAGGTCCAGATCACCGCGGCGACCGCGCGCGCCAGCCCGCCCCCCTGCACGGCGCCGCCCTCGGTCAGGTTCGCCAGACTGCCGTGCCCCAACAGAAATGCGCCGAGGATGATCGCCGCCAGCGCGGTCACCTTCACCAGAGTGGTCACTTCGCTCACGGCTGCGCCGACGCGCGCGCCGAGCACGTTGGCGCCCGTCAGGGTGATGATGGCGAGGATCGCGATCATCTGTACGGTGGAGGTGCCGGCCGACATGCCAAGCAGGTTGAGCAGGAATTCCGCGAAGACGGTGGCGAGCGAGGCAACCGCGGTGGGTGTGGTGATCAACATATACAACCAGCCAAAGACGAATGCCGCCGCATCGCCGTAGGCCTCGCGCAAGAACACGTACACGCCGCCCGCGCGCGGCAGCAGCGTGGAGAGCTCGGCCACCGCGAGCGCTCCGCAAATGCTGATCAGACCGATGGCCGTCCACAGCCCCATGATGACGAGCGCGTTGGGGACGAGCCCGGCGATCGTGGGGGGGGTCCGAAAGATCCCGCTTCCGATGGTGATGCCGACGATCAGCGCCGTTCCGCCGGCGAGCCCGATGACGCGGCGGAGGTCGTTCGCCACTATACAAGCCTGCGTTGCAAGGCGGCGGCGACGGCGCCCGCGCGCGAGTCGACACCGAGTTTCAGGTAGATGTTCTCCAAGTGCGCCTTGACCGTCCGCTCGGCGATGCCGAGCTTCTCGGCGATCGCACCGTTGCGGGTCCCGCCCACCAGCTCGCGCAGGATCTCGATCTCACGTCCGGAGAGGCTCACCGCGCTGTTGATGGGGACGGCGGCCTCGCGCGGCCCTGCCGTGACCGCCCGGCGCAGGAGTGCCGCGATCGCGTGTGCGATCAATCCGGTGGCGGCGAGCATCAGCCCGGCGGTCGTCGCCCGATAGACGCCCGACGTGATCAGCGCGGCCAGCACGAACAGCCCGATGGCGCCGAGGGTAATGCGAAGCGTTCCCCACCTGGAGGCAGCCAGCACGACGAGCTCCGAGACGGCGGCCATGAACAGCGCGACCGTCACCGGCCCCGGCGCATTGGAGACCGCGATGCCGAACAGGAGTGCTGCCTGCGCCGCGGCGTAGCCGCTCAGATCGAACCGCTTTCGGATGCGGTCGCCGAACAGGTACACCAGGGCATGCAGTGACATGAGTGCGAGCCAGACCAGCACGACCGGCAGGGCGGGGCGGCGGTCAGCAACCGGCATCGACAGCGCCGACAGCGTGTTCAACACCGCGATCGCCGCCACACCGCCGGCGAGTGCTCGATCCAATCGAATTCGGGTCATCACATCCAAAGATGGTGCAAACTGGAGCGCGGGCCTAGGTCGTTCGACCGATGTGGCTGGAGCACGTCCGCGGCATCATGGCGTATGACCCGCACACACCTCATTACCGCTGCCAAGTTCGTCGGAACCTGGCTCCCGGCAGTTCTGCTCGTCCTCATCTTCGTGCCTCAGGGGCTGTCGAAATTCGATGACGCGAGCGGTTGGGCGCGCGCCTTCAGATTGTGGGGCTACCCGGACTGGTTTCGTGTCGCGATCGGCGTGCTCGAGCTGCTGGCGGCCATCCTGCTGATTGCCGGCCGCACGGCGGCACTCGGGGCGATCACAATCATCCTCGTCATGCTGGGCGGAATGGCGACGCACCTGATCTTCGAAGGTGGTCGCCACATGACGAGTGAGGTAGTGCCGCTCGTCCTCGCGACAATCGTGCTCGTGATCCGGCGCCGGCAGGTGAGGGCGCTGGTCGCCCGGTTCAGAACCGGAGGCAGACCGGCTTAGGGATGGCGATGCGCTGCCCTGAGGGTGTCAGCCGGCCGGTGTCTGGATCGCGCGCGAACACGACCACGGAGTCGGAGCGCTGATGGGCGACGAGCAGCCACCGCTCGGTGGGGTCCAGGGTGAAATTGCGCGGCCAATCGCCCTCGGTGGCGATCACCTGGTCGAGCCCGAGCGCGCCCGTCGATTCCGCCACCGAGAACACCGCGATGCTGTTGTGACCGCGGTTCGACACGTACAACGAGCGCCCGGTTGAGGCGACGTGGATGTCGGCCGGGTAATTCGTGCCGGTCCACCCGGCGGGGAGGGTTGAAAGTGAGCCCACGGGGGACAGGGTGCCGCGCTCGGCGTCGAAGCGCAGCGTAGCGACCGTGGAGTCGAGCTCATTGGCGACGTACAACAGCGGCAGCGTTGGGTGGAACGCGAGGTGGCGCGGGCCGGCGCCGGGACGCATCACCGCGTCGCCGCCCTCGACGTGGCGCAGCGATTTCCCCTCGAGGTCAAGGCGGTACACGAACACGCGGTCGGCGCCGAGGTCTGCGGCGAGCGCGAAGCGGTTGGAGGGGTCGGGAAGGATGCAGTGCGCATGGGGCGCTTCCTGACGCTCGGCGTTCGGTCCTGTTCCCGTGTGTTGCACCACGTGCGCGGGGCCGAGTGTGCCATTCGCCTGGATCGGCAGCAATGCGACGTTGCCACCGAAATAGTTGGCGACGAGCACGACCTGCGCGCTGCGATCCACACTCACGTAGCACGGCGCGCTGCCTTCGGACGGCTGCTCGTTCAGTCGGGTGAGCGCGCCGGTATCTCTCGCGATCGCGAAGGCGCTCACCGCACCACCCGGTTTCCCTTGGTACTGCTCGAGCTCGTTGACGGCGTAGAGTACGCGCCGGTTCGGGTGGAGGGCCAGGAAGGACGGGTTCGGCCCGGCGTCCACTGCGCCGACCTGCCGCAGCGCCCCGGACTTCCGGTCCATGCGGACGAGATAGATGCCCTCGGACCGAGTGGCTTCGGTATACGTCCCAACGTAGAGCAGATCACCATCCATCTGTGCCTCGTCGCGCAACGCGGGACGCTTCGAGCCCTGCACGAGTCCAATGAGCCCGATCGCCGACACGGCCAGAAAATCTCGGCGTGATGGGTCGAGAGGATCGGTCATCGTGGTGCCTCCCCTCGTACCGCCTTCCCGGGCGCGACGCCCTGGACGGCCTGTCCGTTTGCGACCACGGACACCCCGTTCACGATCACGTGCTGAATGCCGACCGGCGGAAGCGACGGTTCCCGGTAGGTGGAGCGATCCAGCACCGCCCGAGGATCAAAGATCGTAATATCCGCGTCCGCGTCGACCCGCAGGCGTCCCTTCTGTCGCAGCGCCGGCACTCGGCGCTCGAGTCGCTGCGCCGGCATGAGCGTCATCTTGCGGATGGCGTCCATCAACGAGAGTGAGTGGGTCTCGCGCACGTAGCGGCCCAGCACCTTCGCGAAGGTTCCCGTTGTGCGCGGATGTCCCGTGCCGTTCTGCCAGTAGGCGTCGCTCGCAATGATGGTGAGGGGACTCGATATCGCAACGGTCACCATCTCTTCCGTGTTGGTATGAATCACCACGGGTCCGCCGATTCTGCTATAGCGCTCGAAGCTCTCGCGATTCAACCGTTCGCCCGTCGGCGGCCACTCCAGCTCGGCCAAGCGCCTATCGGGAGCGGTCTTGTAAATGTCCTGGATGGTCGCGGACTGAATCTCCGTCATCCCGGCGTCATACGGATACGCCTCCGTCGTCACGTCACGTCCGTGCGCTCGCGCAGCGCGGATCATATCGAGCATCACCGGCGTCTCGGCCAGGCCCGCACTGTTGATGTGCACGACGTGCAAGGAAGCACCGGTTTCGCCGGCGAGCGCAAGCGCCGCCTGCAGACCGGCGGCGCCAGGGATAATGTGCGTGTGTACCGGGGTCTTGGTCCTTGCGGCGACGCGGAACACGGCCAGCAGCTCATCGGGCGTTGCCGCCGGCGTGTAGGGAAACCCGGCGCCGATGTCGACGGCGCCTTCACGGAGCCCCATCTCGATGCGGTGCGCGATCTCAGCGATCTGCTCGGGCGACGCCGTGCGATAGGCGCCGTCGCCCACCGGCATCCTGGTACCGGAATCGTGCATCACCGCCATCCGAACTTTGATGTGGCCGATGCTGACGCCGTAGTTGATCGGCTCCCCGACGCTGCGCTCGCGGTACCAGCCAGGAACGTCCGACGTGCCGAGCTCGAGCTCGAGCGCTGTGGTCACGCCGTCCAGCGCGTAGAACCGATAGGTCTCGGGCGTCTCACCATGCGCGTGCAGGTCGATGAAGCCGGGAGCGACGACGAGGCCGCGCGCGTCGATGGTGTCCCGGCCGCGGATGGCGCGCGTCGTGATGACAGCGATGCGTCCGTCCACGAGCCCGATATTGCGGACCGCATCGAGCCTGGAAGCCGGGTCCATGACGCGTCCACCCAGAATCACGCGGTCGTAGACCGTGTTCGCTGTGCTCTGCGCCGAGAGCGTACTCAGCTGCAGGACGAGAAACAGTCCGATGTAGGCTGCGTTGATGGCCATGGGCACGAGGTTCGTACTCGTGGAGCAATTCGTCAAGCAGGGGCAGGATTTTTCCCCCTTCATTTTCTACGAGACCGAGCACGGTTGTCATCCTGAGCGCCGAAGGCGCGAAGGATCCGGGTTCCGTGCAATGAAAGCAGATCCTTCGCTGCGCTCAGGATGACAGCTGGACCGCTTCGAGAAAAAAAGGAGAAAGAGGGAAGGGGAAGGCGCCAAGAGCCTGGTTTCGAGGTATATCTGGCCGACATGTTCAGGACCGAACAAATCACCCTGGCGCTGAGCGCGCCGGCGCTGCTGGCGGTGACGCTGAGCGGTTGCGCGACCAGCACGGCCCAAATCCATGATACGGACTCGCCGGCCCGGCCGAAGCCTCGCGTCGTTGTCACCACGGATCCCGAGCTCGACGACGCGAACTCCCTCATCCGGTATCTGCTGTACAGCGCCGATTTCCGGACTGAAGGCCTCATCTACGCGTCGAGCCAATTCCACTGGAAGGGCGACGGCACCGGCAAGAAGGTGTCGGTCCCGAACCGTGAGTATTCACGCTGGGGGCTCAATCTCTGCCCCTGCGCATCGTATCGCTGGGCCCCGGACGAGCACTACATCGACATCGCCGTCGCCACGTACGCGCAGCTGTACCCAAACCTCCGGGTGCACGATCCCAATTACCCGACACCGGCCGAGCTGCAGTCCGTGATCCGGTGGGGGAACGTGGAATTCGACGGCGACATCTCGAAGGACACGCCGGGCTCCGATCTGATCAAGTCGCTGCTGCTGGATGACGAGCCAGGCCCCGTCTATCTCCTCGCGTGGGGCGGCGAGAGCACGATCGCGCGGGCGCTGAAGTCGATCGAGGAGCAGTACCGGGGCACGCCAGAATGGTCCGTCATTTACGGAAAGGTCTCGCGCAAAGCCATGCTCTCTGCCGCCGGGGATCAGGACGACACCTACGCGACCTACATCCATCCCAACTGGCCGGACATCCGGTCACTGCCGGCCGGCGTGGGCGGCGTCGCGCTGGGCTACGAGGCGCAGGCCAGCGTGAGCGCCGAGGATTCCATCTACTACTCCACCGATTGGACGCGGGCGAACATCTCGAGTCGGGGGGCGTTCGGCGCCTTGTACCGGGTGTGGGGCGACGGCAAGCAGATGGTGCGGGGCGACAGCTTCGACTACTTCGGGTTGTCCGGCTACACCGCGGATCAGCTCAAGGCACAGGGCTACATCGTCTGGACCCCGCCGCGCGCCAAGGGATCGTTCCTCGGTGAGGGCGACACGTTCACCTTCCTCAATCTGATCGACAACGGACTACACGGATACGAAACCGCCACCCCGGGCGGCTGGGCGGGGCGTGGGCCCAATGCGGCGACCCCGGCCACAGGTCAGAGCCCGCTGCCGCAGGTCACCATCAACTCGTACGACGACCTCCTCAAGTTGCAGGAGATGGCTGCTGCCCGTCCTCGGCCAGCGTCACCGAACCCGAACTTCACGCCGGCGGCACAACACGGGTTCGCTGCTCGTCTCGCATGGTCGGTGACGCCCACCTACGCCGGTGCCAATCACGAACCCCGTGTGGCGATTCTGGGCAGCGCGCGGATTACGGCTCGTCCCGGTGAAACGATTCAGCTCAGGGGCATCACGTCCGATCCGGATGGGAACGTCGTGACGGTCCGGTGGCGGCAGTGGAAGGAAGTGTCCACGGTTCCAAGCCCGGTCACGCTCTCGAACCCCACCGCGCTCGCCACGAGCGTGCAGGTCCCGACCGACGCCATCGCCGGACAGACGATTCAGCTCGTCCTCGAGGCAACCGACGATGGAACGCCCGCGCTGACCCGGTATCAGCGCGTTGTCGTCTCCATTACGCGCTGATACCGGGTGAGACCACTCTCACGGGTTCGACTGTTCTACTAATCGTTGAAACCGGGGATTTCCTCGCAGGCGATCGAACTCGGGCGCCCGCAGCTCGAAAACCAGTTGCGCGCCGCGCGGCTGCACACGGACCAGGAAATCGAGCGCCTGTTGCTCGTCGCCAACCGCCGCCATCGCAGCCGCAAAGAGGGCCTCGGTCGGCCCTGGGCGCTCGGGATGTCGAATGACGCGCAGGGCGCGCTCGAGTCTGGCCCGCGCGGCTTGCGTGTCGCCGGCTTGCGCTTCGGCGAGCGTAAGCACCGCAGCCGCCAATTCGCTTCCCTCGCCAAGCCGCATTGCCGTTTCCGCGTCGCCGCGGGCCCCGTCGATTTCGCCGAGCTGAAGGCGAACCCGGGCGCGTCGCAGATAGCCGAGATAGTAGCTCGGGTCCACCGCGAGCGCGCTGTCAAGCCACTGCACGGCCTCGGCGTAGCGACGCGCGACGTAGTAGACGGAACCCAGTCCTTGCAACGTAATCGCCCGGTCGGGCTCGAGGTCGAGCGCGCGGTGGTATTCAAGAGCGGCAACCGAGTCCTCCCCGAGGTACCGCAGCTGCACGGCGTAGAGATGATGCGCCTCCGAATTCCCGGGATCGAGCACGACGGCTCGTTCGAACGCCGACCTGACCCCGTCGTAGGTACGGGGGTGGCGAATGGCGAGCAGTGATCCCCGCACCATCCACGAATCGGATGAGCTGGAATCCAGTTGCAGCGCGTGGTCGGACGCGCCTAAGCCACGGAGCAGGAGACTGTCGGCCGGCAGGTCCTTGTACTCCCAATTGAGATTCAACAACAACCAGTAGCCGTAGGCGAGTCCAGCGTGCGCGCGGGCGAAGCCCGGGTCCAACCGGACCGCGGCTGTGTATTCCTCGATGGCCCGGACGGCGAGACGTGGTGCGCGCTGGGCGACGTAGTAGTTACCGTGGAGGAAGTGCTCGTAAGCCCGGGGACTGCTCGTGGGACGCCCGGCGAGCGCGGCGAGGTCCGCTGGTGCCAGCCGCCCGGCGATGCCCGTGGCCACGGCTCGCGCGATCTCTTCCTGCAACGCAAGCAGGTCAGCGGTTGTTCGATTGTAGTCCGCTCCCCAGACACGAAAGCCATCGTCTCCGCGGACCAACCGCACCGATACGCGGACCCGATCCCCCTCGCGGCGGAGGCTCCCCTCCACGAGATACCGGACCCGAAGCACGCGACCGACCGCCGCAGCATCCGGCATGGAGTCCTGGAGCCGGCGTAGCGCATTGCGATTGGGTCTCTTGATGTGGAGGTGCGCGAGATCACCGAGTCGGGACGTCACTTCCTCGGTCAGTCCATCGGCGAGGTAGGCGTCCGCGGTGTCGCGCGACAGGTTCTCGAAGTAGAGCACCGCGACGCTGTTCGGGGTGGGTGCGAGGGCTGGGGCGGGGCCCACACGTGCGCGACACGGAGGGGGAGTACCGTCGGGGCATTGGGCAGAGAGACGGCCCGCGAGCAAAGCGGCGAGAAGGCAAGCGCATGCCGGCCAGCGCCGAATCAACGTCTCCTCGCCGTTGAGCACTGTCGTAGCAGGGAGACGCAACGGGAGGTCACGGAGGTCGAAACCAGCAAACCCGCAAGGGGAATGCGGGCTTGAGGAGGCATGGATGTTCCTCCTGAGACGATGCTGGGTGTAGCGTATGCCAAGACTTGGGTGTTCGCAAGCGCCCGCGCCGTGGCGTACGTTGAGTCTTCGAGCCGTCCTCATCATCGGCATTGTCGCTGCCCCGCTGACGGCGCAGCAGCCGCAAGCCTCCCAGCCATTCTTCGTCGGCAATCCGCTGGGTCTCCCCATCACCCCCGCAGCGGACCGGTCCTTCGAGCCGATGTCGACCGACGTAAAAGTCTACGGAGCCATCTATTCCGCGGAGACTCCTTCATCAATCACGACGGATCGGTGCACACGGCGCGTTGGATCGGCGTGCAGCCCCCGGCCGACCGGGCGAACTTGACGCCGCCGCTGGTGCTGAACGAGCCCGTCGGGAGCGACATCGCGGGCGGCATGCTGGACGTGGCCGATGGTGATGGCGGGTCGACACGGTGTACGCGACCCAGGCGGGCGATCGGGGCGAGAACCCCGATTCCGCCACGTGGCAGGTTTGGAGGATCGCGCCGGACGGTAGCGCATCGATCTTCGTGCAGGGAGCGCCGCTGCGTCAACCCAACGGCATCGCCCTCGACGAGCAGGGCAACATTGTCGTCGTCAATGTGGGCAATACCGATGTGCTGACGTTCTCACGGGCCGGGCAGCTGCTGAAGACCGAGAACGCCGTGCAGGCGGGCGGTGATGGGCTCGTGATCATGTCGGATGGGACGAAGCAGGTCAGCTGTATCATCAACGGCGGGGTGTCCCGCATTCGTCCGGGCCAGGCCGCCGAGCTCGTTGCCAAGAACATGCCGAACGCCGCGTCGATGTGCTATGACGCGGGAGCCAACCAGCTGGTGATCCCGATGAACCCGAACAACGGAC
>DATFGN010000312.1:0-2700 GCA_035249405.1 Gemmatimonadales bacterium | reverse complement strand
CGGGATCGAGATCGACCTCGAGGACCTCGCGGTGCAGGTGGGGAACGGCGCCGTGGGCCGGCCGCACGTCGCCCGGGCGCTGGTCGACACGGGCGCTGTCGTGGATTTCGAGGAGGCCTTCGACCGCTATCTGGGTCGCGGTCGCCCGGCTTTCGTCGCCAAGCCGCTCCCGGCCCTGCGCGAAGTGGCTGATCTCGTCCATCAGGTCGGTGGTCTCGTCGTCGCCGCGCATCTCGGTGACCGGGGGCACGAAACGCAGCTGCGGGCGTTCAAAGCGGATGGCCTGGACGGCGTCGAAGTGCGGCATCCCAGCCACGCGAAGCATGTCGAGGCGCGGCTCGTGAAACTGGCTCACGAGCTCGATCTAGCGGTATCCGGAGGCTCGGACTGGCACGGGGAAGCCGACCCCGCGCTCGCCCACGCACCGTTGGGGGGGATGGAGATCCCAATTGAGTGGCTGGAAGACTTGGAAAGACGTAGGGAGAAGGCGTCATGAGCGATGTCTTGTCAATTGGAAGCAAGGCTCCCCAGTTCACGGCTGCGGCGTCGGACGGAAAGACGTACGCGCTGGACGACTTGCTCAAGGAGGGGCACGTCGTCCTCATCTTCTATCCCGGCAACAACACCCCCGGGTGAAACCGACAACTCTCCGCCGTGCGCGATGAGATGACGCAGTTCGAGCGAGCCGGGATGCAGCCGTTCGGCGTGAATCCGGCGAGCATCCAGAGCCACCAGAGCTACGTGGAGAAGATGCGGTTCAACTTCCCGCTCTTGTCCGATCCGGATCGCGCCGTGGCGCGTGCGTATCACGCCCTGAAGGACGATGACAAGGGCATCGCCCGCACCGTGTACGTGATTGGCCGGGATGGGCGGGTGCGCTTCGCCCAGCGTGGCGCGCCGCCGGTGGAGCTGATCGTGGAATCGGTGGCGGACGATCTGCGTGGCGGCTGAGCTGGCCGGTCGGGTCGCCCTGGTCACGGGCGTCGGCGCGGTGGGCCAGATCGGGCACGCGGTCGCGATCGCCCTCGGTACGGCCGGCGCGCGGCTGGTGCTCGCCGACCGCAGCGCTGAGACGCTGGATGAACGGGTCCACGAGTTCGCGGTGGCGCGCCTGGCGGCGGTGGCCGCTCCGGGGGACCTGACCGACCCCCGCGTCGCGCGCGCGGCCGTGGGCGTGGCCGAAGCGCGGTTCGGTGGTCTCGATATCGTCGTCAACGTCGCGGGCGGGCTGACGAGCTACGGCCCCTTTGTGGACACCGACCCGGATGCGCTCAACCGGGAGGTGGCGATCAACCTCCGGACCGTCTACTGCGTGAGTCAGGCGGCCATCCCCTCGCTCCGGCGGCGGGGTGGCGGCGCGATCGTCAGCTTCGCTTCTATCGCGGTCCTGCACCCGCAACCGAATCTGGCCGCGTACACGGCTGCGAAGGGCGGGGTCGCGGCGCTGACTCGCTCGCTCGCCCGCGAGCTGCGCGACGACCAGATCCGCGTCAACGCCCTGGCGCCGGAAGCGGTGCGCACCACGGCCAACTTGCAATCGATGGGCGCCGAGAGCCGGTTTGTGGAGCTGGCGGACGTGGTCCAAACGGTCCAGTGGCTCGTTTCGGACGCGGCGATCGCGCTGACCGGGCAGATCCTCTCCATTACCGCAAAGCCGGCGTAGGTCATGGACCTGCACGGCCGGGTGGCGCTCGTGACCGGCGCGGGGAAGCGCCTGGGCCGCGCGATCGCGGTCGGATTGGGAGAGGCCGGCTGCGACGTCGCTGTCCACTACCACGGTTCCGCAGACGGCGCCGAGGACACGGCCCGGTCCATCCAGGAAACGGGCCGCCAGGCGCGCGTATTCCAGGCGGACCTGCGGGACGGCGCGGCCGCGCGCGGTCTCGCCGATCAGGTGGCCGGCGCGTTCGGTCATCTCGACGTGGTGGTCAATTCGGCGGCGGTCATGGTGCAACGCGAGTTCGCATCGATCACGGCCGCCGAGTGGAACGACGCCCTGTCGTTGAACCTGTCGGCCGCCTTTTTCGTGTCGCAGGGTGCCGCGCCCCATTTGCGGAAAACGCGCGGCAAAATCGTCAATCTGGCCGACCTCGCGGCATTCGAAGTGTGGCCGTCGTATCTGCCCCTGAACGTCTCGAAAGCGGGCGTCGTGATGCTCACGCACGGCCTCGCGCGCATCCTGGCGCCCGAGATCACCGTGAACGCCGTGGCGCCGGGTGCGGTGTTGCCACCCGATGATTGGCCGGCAGCGGCGCGCGAGCGTCTGGCGGCGACCACGCCCTTGCGACGGCTCGGGGCTCCGGAAGACGTCGTCCGGGCGGTGCTGTTCCTGCTCGAGAGCGACTACGTCACTGGAGTTGTGCTGCCGGTCGACGGCGGGCGTCTGGTGCGGTGAGTGATTCGCCGGCTCCGGCGCGCATGCGCGACGTGGTGGTCGTGGGTGGCGGCTGCTACGGCACCTTTTACGCGACGCAGCTCGCCAAAGCCAAGCAACGCGGCAAGGCCGCCTATCGGACCGTCGTGATCGTGGATCGGGACGAGCGGTGCCGGGCACGGCTCGAGCTCCCCGACGCCCCTGATCGGATGTTCGTGACGAGCGAGTGGGACGCCTTCTTCGACCGGTTTCTGACCACCGGGCGGCCATCCGGAGTCGGCGAGGAGCGCGACTACATCGTGCCGTCGCCGCACATGCCGCATCTC
>DATFGN010000311.1:0-4969 GCA_035249405.1 Gemmatimonadales bacterium | reverse complement strand
CTCAAGCAGATCCTCCCGCGCCTGTGGCAGCGACCGGTCGCGTCCTGGCACGACGCCACCGATCTGCCAGCCGAGCTTCGCAGCGCCTTGGCGGAGGCGTTCCCGCTCAGCACGATGGCGCTCGCCGTCCACCAGGTGTCGAGCGACGGCACCGAAAAGTTTCTCTGGACGCTGTCCGACGGTGAGGCCGTCGAATCGGTCTTGATCCCGGAAGGACGCCGTCGCACGCTGTGCGTCTCCTCTCAGGTCGGCTGCGCCTTGGGGTGCGTGTTCTGTGCGACCGGCCGCATGGGATGGCGACGCAACCTCAGCGCCGGGGAGATCGTCGCTCAGGTCCGTCAGCTGTCACTGCGCGATCCCGCGACGCCACCGACCAACGTCGTCTTCATGGGAATGGGCGAGCCGCTGTTGAACTGGGAAGCAGTCGATACCGCGTTGACGATCCTCAATCACCCCGACGGGTGTGGCATCGGAGCGCGGCATATCACGGTTTCCACGGTCGGCATCTTGCCCAATCTGGCCAAGTTCTCCGCTCGGCCCGAACAATTCCGTCTGGCGCTCTCGTTGCACGCCCCCACTCCCGAGCTGCGTCGCCGCTTGATGCCCGTGGAGCGGAAGTATCATCTGCCCGAAGTGCTCGCGGCCCTGCAGCGGTTTCGCCGCCGTGTGACACTCGAGTATGTGTTGATCGGGGGAGAGAACGATTCCCTGGAGGCAGCGGATGCACTGGCCGCGATCGCCCGTCCCCTGGCGGCGCACGTCAACCTGCTGCCGCTGCATCCGGGGGGCGCTCCCGATCTCGCTCCCAGCCCTCGGGCCCAGATGTTGGCCTTCGAGCGCCGGCTACACCATCACGGCATCGAGGCGGTGCTGCGGCGCAGCCGAGGGCTCGATATCAGCGCCGCGTGCGGGCAGCTACGGGTGGAAGTCGAGCCGCGGGGTAAAGTCCCGGCCCAGGAGCACGCTGGCGTCGAGCAGTAGCGTCGAATCCCGCTGCACCACGACCTTCCCCACCCCGAGGGCCCGCCGCACCCGTTCGCCGACCGCCACGCTGCCGCGTCGCACCAGGATGCGCGTCGAGTCCAATGGTTCCGCGCTGGCCGGCGCCGTGCCGAAATACACCACGTCCATTCCCGCCTGTCGCAGCACGCGCACGCCCAAACGGGCCTGTCCGTCGATCCAGCTCGCGTTGAGCACCTCGACCTGCAGTCGCCCACCGTGATCACCCGGAACCCGGAAGGCGGTGCGCCGTTCCGTGCCATGGCACGCGACGCAGACCGCGAGCGCGGCAATCAGGCCGAGGCGAGCGCGTTCCAGAACGCCACCGTTTCCGCGGCCAGCGGCCAGCCGGATTGCACGCTCCACATGATGCGGCGCCGGGCAACGTCTTTCAAAACCGCCGCTCGCTCCGCCGGCATCCGGTCGCGCAACTGAGCGCGCGCCTCGCGATCGTGGGATCGGCCCGGCTCGAGGTGATCGGCCAGATAGAGCATGCGACCCACATCGTCCCACCCCGCATATCCGACGGAATGAAAGCGCACCGCGTCCAGCACGCCCTGGTCTCGCTCTCCCTCGAGGGCCAAGCGCTCGGCACACCGCGGTCCGTGCTCGAGCTCCCCCGCAGACGGCGCGTCGCGCAAGGCATCGTGCAGCCACGCCGCCTGGAGCCAGCGGGCGCGCTCGGCGGGTGAAACTGCCAGGGCCGTCGCCCACTCGTCGATCAGGGCTGCCACGCGCTCGATGTGCGCCCGGCGCGCCGGCGTCACCACAGCCCACGAGGGCAGCATCGAATCAACCAATCGTGGGATCGGCGCCGACCCCTTCCCCGAGCACCACGTTGTCGATGAGCCGCGTCGATCCCACGCGCGCGGCGACCAGCGCAATCGTCGTTTGCGTGACGCGATCGACCGGTTTCACGTCCGGGTCGACGAAGGCCAGGTATTCGGGAGTGACACCCGGCACCGTCAAGACTTCGAGCCCCCGCGCCATGAGCCGCGCCGGATCCGGCTGACCCCCGCGCCACGCCCGCTCCACTTCTCGCAGGCACCGCGACAGCGCCAGCGCGGCCCGTCGATCGTCGGCAGAGAGGTAGGTGTTGCGCGAGGAGAGGGCGAGACCATCCAGCTCGCGCACTGTCGGCGCGATCTCGATCGCGAGCGGAAAATCCAAGTCCACGCTCATGCGACGCACCAGCATCGCCTGCTGAAAGTCCTTGCGACCGAACACGGCCACATCCGGCTCCACGATGTGGAACAGCTTGGTCACGACCGTCAGCACGCCGGCGAAATGCCCCGGGCGCGCGGCGCCTTCGAGGGACTGGGCCATGCTGCCGGGGTCAAGTCGCACCGCCGGGTCGTGGGGATACATCGCCGCGCCCTCGGGGACGAACACGGCCGCGACTCCGCGCGCGCGGGCCAGCTCGCGATCGCGGTCCAGATCGCGCGGGTAGCGCGACAAGTCTTCGGTGGGGCCGAATTGCAGTGGATTGACGAAGATGCTGAGGGCGACGACGTCAGCCAGCTCGCGCGCCCGGTCGACCAGGCGCAGGTGTCCTTCGTGGAGGTAGCCCATCGTGGGGACAAATCCAACACGCCGGCCGCTCGCATGCTCCGCGCGCGACCAGGCGCGCATGTCCTCGAGTCGGGCCACCTCGATCATTGCGAGTGAAAGGAAATCAGGCCGGCGCCCGCCCGGTAGGGTGGACGTCCCGCCACACCCTCACCGCTCGAACGAGTGTTCTTTCCCCGGGTAGGTCCCGTCGCGCACTTCAGTCGAGAAGGCTCCGACGGCTTTGCGCACGGCGCTCGCCAAGTCCGCGTAGCGCTTGACGAACTTGGCGCTGAACCGGTCGTTCAGTCCGAGCATGTCGTGCAGCACGAGCACCTGGCCGTCACAGCTCGGGCCGGCGCCGATGCCGATGGTGGGAATGGTGAGGGATTTCGTGATCGCCGCGGCGAGCGGCGCCGGTACCAGCTCTAGCACCACCGCGAAGGCCCCGGCGGCCTCGAGCGCCTTCGCATCCCGCTTGAGCCGTCTCGACGCCTCCAGGTCACGACCCTGCACGCGGTACCCCCCCAGCGCGTGCACCGATTGCGGCGTCAGTCCCAGGTGCCCCATCACCGGGATACCGACATCCACCAGGGCGCGAACCGTGGGGGCGATCGGCTCTCCGCCCTCGAGTTTGACCGCGTGGCACCCGGTTTCGGCCATGGCCCGGCCCGCGTTGCGGATCGCTTCTTCCTTCGAGATTTGGTAGGTGAGGAACGGGAGGTCGCAGATCACCATCGCGCGCTGAGTCCCACGCCGCACGATGCGGGTATGGTAGATCATCTGATCGAGGCGCGCGGATAGCGTGGAGTCTTCGCCGGCGAGCACCTGGTTGACCGAGTCGCCCACCAGCAGAATGTCCACGCCTGCCGCATCGAGCAGCCGCGCAAACAACGCGTCGTAGCAGGTGAGCATGACGATGCGCCGTCCCTCGGCTTTCATCGCCAAGAGCGCATGGGTCGTGACCGGTTTTGCGGTGTCAGTCATGGGCGGCCGTCACCAGCGCATCGAGCTCGGCGAGCTCCCGTTGCCAGAAGTCCCGATGGGACAGCTCGGGGTGCGGAATCACCAGCCCCGGCTCCTGCACCGTCCGGACGCCGAACCGGACAATGTCGAGGTCGAGCGTTCTGGGGCCCCAACGCTCGTGCCGCTCCCGGCCCCGCTCGCTCTCAATGGCCAGACAATGGACTAACAGCTCGGTCGGCTCGAGCCCCGTCAGCAGCAGCACCATCTGGTTCAGGAACGGGCCTTGAGCGACGGGCCCGAGTGGCGCCGTTTCCTCGATCGCCGACGCCGCTACGAGATGCGTGTGCGGCAACACGGCCAGCCTGGCCCGTGCGTGGGCTAGATGCGCCTCCCGCTCTCCCAGGTTCGAGCCGAGCGCGACGAACACCCGCTCCAATTGTCGCATGGCAGGGAATGGTAGCGGATCAATCCAAGCTCGCAAACCCGCGCGTCAGCTCACGCAGGCGTGCGGCCACTTCCTCCAGATCGCGGGTGGCGCGCTCCAGGTTGGCCAGCCCCTGCGCGGCTTCGCCGGCGCGCGCGGTCACCCCCTCTGCTTCGGCGCGGTTCTGGAGCGAGATCGCGGCCACGGCGCTGATCCGCTGGCGCAACCGGACGAATGCCTCGTCCTGCTCGCCCGACGCCACCGCGATGCGTTGGGCGTGCGACGTGGCTTCGGCCGTGGCCTGCACGATCGCGTCCAGCGCTTCGAGCGCGTCGGAGGACAGCTCTTCCACGCCGGCAACGTTCACCTGGCCGCGACGCATCTGCTCTACCACTTCGCCGACCTGCCGGTGGATGTCCGAGACCAGCTCGCCGGCCTCCGTCGCCGCTTCCGCGCTCTGCTCCGCCAGCCGGCGCACCTCGTCGGCCACGACCGCGAATCCCTTGCCGTGGCGGCCGGCCCGAGCCGCCTCGATCGCCGCGTTCAGGGCGAGCAGGTTCGTCATTTCCGAGAATTCGCGGATCGACGCTATGAAACCGGTGATGCGCCGGCTCATGGCGCCGAGCTGCTGCACCTTGCCCGAGCTTTCGCCGACGAACGATTTGAGCGCGACCAGTCGCCCCAGCGCGTCCCGGATCCGCTCGCGATTCCGGTTGGCCACGTCGCTCGCCGTCGTCGAGGCGTGGGCGGCGCCGGCACCATCCTCCACCACGCGCTGCGACACGCGTGCCAGCGCATCGGTGGCCTCCAGTCCCCCACTCACCTCGGTTTCTTCCGACGTCGCCGCAGTGCGAATCGCGGACGTAGAAGTAGCGACGGCGCGGGACACGTCGCGCAACGAAGCGGCGGCCTGTCCGATGGTCGTGAGCTGTCGCGTCATCCCGTCCAGGGTCTCCACGATCGGGCGCCGCAGCTCGTTGATGTGGATGGCCGTGGCCAGCTGGTTCGCGAACGTGGCGATCGTCACGATGT
>DATFGN010000310.1:0-8769 GCA_035249405.1 Gemmatimonadales bacterium | reverse complement strand
CCCAGCTCGCCGGCGAGCCGGACGACGTCTGCCGGTGGTGCGAAGATGAATTCGGCGTTCGGATCGATGAACCGCGCGATGAGCCAGGGACAGGCGATGCGGTCGATCTTGGGCCGCTGTCGGGTAATCCACTTCATTCGGGCACCGTCGCGGGGGCGAGGACTTCGACGTTGACGTCGTCGTAAATGCGCGCGGCGCGGAGCCGTCCACTCGGCGCGCGCTCGTAGACCGCGAGCCCTGCCTGCGGGACCAGTCGCTGCGTGCCGAATCGCACGGCGATGAACTCGATTGCGGCGACGGTGCCGTCGTCGGTGAGCGTGCAGTGGTCGATCCCGATCCCGCCGCTCGAGAGCAGGGCAGTGAAGAACGTCCGCAACGCATCCCGCCCGCGATGCACGTAGATGCCGCCTGACGGCTCGCGGAAATACCCGTCCGGCTCGAAGGCGTCCACGATCGTGTCGACCTGACCCGCGGCCAGGGCCCGCTGGTAGACCCCGACCACATCCCGGATCACGAGCGTGGTGTCGGGCGGGATCAAGGGAGCCCGCACCCGATGCGCGCCGAGCAGCGGCCAGTGGCTATGATAGATCCGGATAGCGGAGACCCGGTTGTTCGGGGCGTGATCGCCCACCACCGCGACCGGTAGATCGATCGCGGTATCGGGAAGACGCAGATGCAACACCGCCTCGAACACGGTGTGTCGTTCGTCCCGCGTCACCCGCAGCGACTCGACGCTGGCGGCCCGCTCGGCCAGCCAGGCACGGCGCTGCTCCAGGAACCGATCGAACGCCTCGTCGCCAACGACTCGACCGGCCATCGGGTCATCGACCTGCGGCGACCCGGCAAACGCGACCAGGAGCGATGGTCGATCGCCGCTGAGCACCCGTGGAAGAAATGCAGCGGTCGGATCGGCGGAGGGCTGCGCGCGTCCGCACGCGAGCAGGGCGGCGAGCCAGACCAGTCTAGGCAAACGCATACTTCGCCACGAGTTTGGCGACCGTCTTCACGCCGCGGAAGGTGACCCGGGTCCCGACGGTGCGTTCGAAGACCACGTTCGACATCTTGGAATCGCCCTGTCTCACCCGGGACAGCCAGTACACCTCGCGCTTGTGCAGATGAAAATCGTCGAGATCCGATTCCAGGGTCATCAACGCCTTGCGCCCAGCCGCGCTCAGGGGGGCGGCCAGGAATCCCACGTTCACGGTTGCCGCAGTCTTGAGCTGCGCCGGCGTGAACGGCTCGTGGCGTGCGATCGCGGCGACTTCGGCCTCGGTGCGAACGAACGTCTTGACCTCGTACCCCAAGGCCTGCTCCAGGCGCGTCTCGATCTTCTTCTCGAGGGCGGAACCGCGTGCCGAGCGCGCGTTGAAGATCACGTTGCCGCTGGCGATGAACGTTTCGACCTTCTCGAATCCCAGCCTGGAGAACTGCTTGCGCAGCTCCTCCATGGTGACGACGTGCCCGCCGACGTTGATGGCGCGCAGGAAGGCGACGAGACGCATTGGCCTACTTGGGCCACAACCAGACGAAGATGAACGCCGTCACGATTCCATACAGCACACCGTCTACGCTGGCCCGGAACGTGGTGGCCCACGAGCGCCGGTACCAGATCGACATCTGCCACAGCGCGACGGCGTAGCCGATGAACGCCGTGAGCCCGACGAAGCGGATGATCGCGCGTGGCGGAGCGGCGGGGTTCAGGGCATGACCGGCCATGTAGGCCGCGAACGCGCTTACCAGGATCGAATAGACGAACCACAGGATCAGATTGGTCGCCATGTTCAACGTGCCATTCGGCAGCACGGTGACCACGAGCACCGGGCCCTGTTTCACCTTGGCGTCGAATTCCGGGGACCGCATCTCCTGAGTCGAGCTGGGGCGCGGCGCCATATAGTCGCCGGGCGGAATGGCGAAGGGCCGTAGCGCGTCCCGCACCTGATCTTCGTTCGGCAGCTTCACGTAGTCGTTCTTGTGCCATCCCGTCACCATGTGAATGACGGAGCTGAGCAGAAACACCGCGACGGCGGACAGCAGGATCGGCAGCAACAAGGTCGACAGCGCGGTCATGACCACCTCCAGGCTACGGAATGGCTTCTGGGGCTCGGGCGGCCCTAAGCTAGCGCCGTTCCAACTTATGCAGCCAAGCGGCAAGAACGCGATCAGCCAGCATTCGAACCGCTCGCGCATACGCAGAACTGGGGGCGATTAGTTGGAACGGCGCTAGCCTGTCAGGAGCAGCCCAGCCCCAGGCCGGTGCCGTTACCGGACCGTGCCACTCTTGACTCTCGGAAGTGACTTTCCCACATATATATAGGCCGTGGTGCTTGGCCATCCTCGGGAGGCGAGCATGACATGGACCGGAGCGTTGCTGGGGTTTTTGGGCATCCTGCTGTTTGCCCGCTGGGTGTTGATCGGCGGGGATGACGAGAAGTCTTCTAAAGGCGCGTAGCGGGAGTCTATCTCCCTCCAGAATCCGCTGCGTCACTCCAGGGCTCGGGTTTCACCTCGGCAAGCACGGAGTACAAGGCATTCAGTTCGAGCCGTTTGGGCTCGGACGGCACGCGCAGCTGGCGCGTGGTCGTCGGCCCCCGCACGTTCACGCGCACCAGGGCTTGGCTCCCATCGCGGAATTCGATGAGTAACGGCACCGGCATGACGAAATCCTCCGGCACGTTCTCCTGCCGGACGCGCAGGCGCACGGTATACGACCCATCCGATCCCCGCTCGGTTTTCCAGGAGACGAAGTAGGTCGGCATGGCGGTGCCGTAGACCCACTGGTTGAAGAACCAGCTCATGGAGCCGCCCACGTGCTGCTCCACGACCCGCTGGAAGTCCTGCGTCGTCGCTCGACGGCCCCGGTACTGCGTGTAGAAGTCCCGCATCGTGGCGCCGAACGAGTCTTCGTTCATGGTGCGCAGGTCCAGCATCAGGTTACGCAGCATCTGCAGGACCCAGGCGCCCTTGGTGTACACGATGGTCTGGTAGTCCTCGGGCGTGCTGGTCTCCAGGGCCCGGGCTCCCACGGCAATCGGCGGTGCCTGCTCCCGCCGGGCGCGAATCTCCTTCCGCCACTCGTCGAGCTGCCGGAAGAACTTTTCGTTGTCCTTGAGCACGCGCTGCATGTACCACAGGCCCGCGAAGTCGGAGAACCCCTCGGACAGCCACCGGTCACGATAGCCGGCGGGCTCGACACCGATGCCCCACCACTGGTGCGCCATCTCGTGCGCGCGAAAGATCTGGCTGGCTCCGGTTTCGTCGACCGATTGGAACGTCCACCAGGAGAGATGGATGAGGCCGGGGAACGCCTGCCCGTGTCCGTACGGAATCTCGGTGGCATAGTAACGTGAGAACAACGGCGGACCGAAGGTCTGGGTGAAAAACGCGAGACTCGAGGCAACGTCTCCGCCGACCCACTCTTCGGGATTGCGCGGCTGGATCACATAGCGATTCAACTGGGCGTGCGCATCGGTGTTGACGTGCACGGTGACGGGTGGAATCCGGGCATCGTTGATCTCGAATTCCTTGAACATGCCGATACTGAACGACACCTGATCCGCCGGGCGCTCGGTTACCCAATGTGTCGTCCGCACGTCCCCGGTCACCCGCGAATCGACCAATCGGCCGATACAGGCGAACAGGTATTCCTTGGGCGTGTGGAACGTGAGCTGGACGTCGCTGGCCTGCCAGGGGCGGTGCCGCGGGAACCAGAACGCCGTGGATTTGATGAAAAACCAGGAGTCGAGGTCCGGCTGGGGCCCGCGGCGACGCGGATCGGTAAGCCACGGGTTGAACTGTTCCATCAGCGATCCGGTGACGATCAGTTTCCCGTGGTACGCGACGCGGATCGAGTCGGCCTGACCCGCGTGCAGCGGAGCGGGGAATCGCACCCACAGCTCGTAACTGGTCTTGGCCCGGAAGAAACTGTCTCGGGCGCCGCCAAGTCCGATGATCGAATCGATCTCGAGCTCGGGATACAGCGCGAACGCTTCCCAGCGCACGTTCTCTCGAAGCGCGGTGAAATGAATCGTGGCCGTGCCGGAGAAGTCGAGCCCCTTCTTGATCGTCGCATCAAGGTCGTAGGCACGGATCGTGATGGATCCCTGCGGGTCCTGGGGCGCGGCCATCGTGTCGCGGAGATCTTCCGTGCGCTGAAACTGGCTCAGGGTCTGCATCTTTTGTCCGAGCCGGCCGCGGCGCAGCAGCAGGATCTCTTCCATTTGATAGGGATCCACCTGGAACATCAGATCGTCGCCGCGCGGGCGCTTGACGTAGGCGTAGAAGTAGCCGTTGGTGTCCCCATTCAGGAGGGCGGTCATCAGGGTCGCATCCGCCTGCCGTGTGCCCGCGTCGATGAGACGATCGAGCGCGTCGCTCACCGGAGCCGCCGCAAGGCGTGCAGCCGTTTCCGATCCGAACGTCAGCGCGTGCTCGAGCTCCGCCGGCGTGGAATCCGCGAACAGAAAGACCGCGGATGAGATCGGGGTATCGAGGACCGAATCGCCGAGCTCGTGCTGCAGATAGGCGCGCTCAACCGCCAGCGGGGGAGCAAAGGACACGGCACCGGTGCCGACGAAGACCGCCCCGGTCGTGTGCCCAGCCACGGAGCTGAGCAGCGCGATCTTGCCTTCTTCCAGACGGAAATGGATGACGTCGCGCCGCAGCACGAGATTGTGCACGGTCGCGATCCGATCGCTACGGGGAGTCACCGCCCGCAGCTGGTCGAAGACCTGCTGGTAGCTGTAGTCGCCCGGGGTCTGCCCGAGCAGGGCACCGTACCCGAAGGCGTACAGTACCGGAAGGAGCATCATCCGTTGGGGCACGACGGCCTCCCCCGCGTTAGTGCGAAGCTCGGGTCAGGGGAATGGCTCTAAACTGTCGCGCCTAACGGCTCCCATCAAGAGGCGGGTGTAGCGCCGGGCTATTCCACCCGCAGGGCGAGGTTCGGGTCCACTCGCGCCGCGCGCAGTGCCGGGAGGAGGCTCGCGAGCACGGCCGTGACGGCGAGCATGATGGCGACGGCGCCGAACACGGCTGGATCGCGCGGGGAGACGGCGAACAGGAGGCCGGCGATCCAGCGCGCGCCGACGAAAGCCAGGATGGCGCCGGCCACGATGCCCGCGAGGGCGAGGCGCATCCCGTCGCTCAGCACGAGGCGGACCACGTCGCCCAGGGTGGCCCCCAGGGCGATGCGCACGCCCAGCTCCTGGGTGCGTTGCGTCACGTTGTAGGCGATCACGCTGTACAAGCCGAGGGCGGCGACGACAAGTGCCAACCCCCCCAGGGTGAGAAACATCGTGGCTCCGGTGCGCCACGGTCGCTGCTCGTCGCCGATGATTTGTGACAATGGTACCGTGGTCACGTAGGACACGCCGGGCATCTCCCGCTGCAGGCCGCGGCGGATGGTCTCGGCCTGGTCCGCCGCGCGGCCCTGGACGCGCACGAGCAGTCCGTAGGCGCCTTCATCCAGCTGATCGGCGGAGAGGTAGTAGTTGCCACCGCCCGCTTCGGACAGGTCGCGCTGCCGGATGTCTTCGGCAATGCCGACGACGGTGCGGCACGGGGCGGTATCGGCGCCGACCCGCACGCACTTGCCGAGCGCGGTCACGCCTGGCCACAGGCGGCTGGCCATCGTTTCGCTGACGACGATGATGGGGGATGCGCCGCGACGGTCGTCCATGCTGATGCCGCGCCCCGCCACGATGCGCGTGCCCATGGTACGGAAGTAGTCCGGCGACGCCGCCTGGAGCTGGAAGCGCCCCAGTTTGGACACGGAGTCGATCCCGGGGACGTAGAGGCCGCGCGATTCGAAATTGTAGAAGGGGACGCTCACCGCTTCCGTCGCGCTCACCACGCCGGGTAACGCGGCGGCCGCAAACAGCAGGCGCCGGTTCAACGCCGCCTGTTGCTCCTCGGGCATGGCGACGCCGCGCATGTTGCGCTGCACGTAGAGGACGGGAGCGACGTCGTAGCCCAACGGGACCGCCTGGACTCTCGCGAAGCTGCGCACGAACAACCCGGCGCCGATCAGCAACACTACCGACAGTGCGCCCTGCACGACGACTAGCAGGGCCCGGAGGCGGGAGCGCTGGTAGCTTCCCTCGCGGGCGCCGGCTTTCAGCGCCGAGACGAGGTCGCCGCGGCCGGCGGGCACGGCCGGCGCGAGCCCGGTCACCACACCGACGGCGAGCGTGACCAGCGCGCAGAACACCACGATGCGGGAGTCGGCGAACGCGGCTGGGGCCAGGTCCGTAGTGAACACCCGGGCCAACACGCCGCCGCCGATCCAGGCGACCACCAGTCCCGCCGCGCCGCCCAGCGCGGCGAGCAGCAGGCTCTCCGTCAGGAGGTGGCCGAGGAGACGCCGGCGGCTCACGCCCAGCGCCAGACGCACGGCGATTTCCCGCCGCCGTCGAAACGCGCGGGCGAGCAGCAGGTTGGCGACGTTTGCGGCCGCGACCAGGAGCACGATCAGCGCCACGCCGCCGATCCAGAATCCGATGCGCGCCGCCGGACCCGCCTCGGGACCCCGCTGCAGCAGCGTCGGCGCCAGGATCACGTGCGGCCGGGCGATCTCGAGCGGCGTCAGGCTGCCGTCCATCGCGCGCTCGGTGAGCCAGCTCTGCCGGAAGGCGGCGGTCAGGTCCTCGGTCGCCGCCTCGATGCGCACGCCGTCCTTGCGGCGCACGATCATCTCCAGCCATCCCCAGTTGTAGTTGAGATAGTAGTTCGGACGCCGGGCATAGGCGTAGAACGTGATCGGGACCCACGCGATCGGCGCACGCCCTTCCGCCAGACCCGTGAACCCCGCCGGCGCGACCCCGATGATGGTGGCGGTCATGGGACCGATCTGGATCGTCGACCCTAGAACGTCGGTCCGGCCTTGATAGTGCGACTGCCAATAGGCGTGGTCGAGCACCACGACCGGTGTGCCGGCGGGCATCGAGTCTTCCGCCGAGCTGTAGAACCGCCCCAGCGCCGGCCGCGCGTTGAAAAAGGCGAAGAAGCCCGCGCTGGCGATGCCGACCTCGGCCTCGGCGACATCCGGGCCCGTGCCGATCGCGGCGGGGAACCTGGCGAAGGCGGCGACCTGATCGAACGAATGGGTCGCTCCCACCAGGTCCAGGTATCGCTTGAACTCGAAATTGTGGTACGTGAACGGTTGTCCGCGGAACGTCGTCGCGAGGTACACGCGGTGCACCGATCCGGGATCGCGCAGGTATGCCGCCGGCCGGAACATCAGGCGATCCAGCACGCCGAACACGGCGGCATTGGCGCCGATGCCCAGCGCCAGAGTTGCGACCACGGCGAAGGTGAAGCCCGGCGTGGCGCGCAGCCCGCGCGCGGCGTAGCGCAGGTCCTGGGTGATCGTGTCGAGCAGTGCCAGACCGCGCGCATCCCGGGTGTCGTCTTTGATGCGCTCCACGCCCCCGAATGCGGCGCGGGCCTTGCGCAGCGCTTCGTCCGGGGAGTCGCCGGCCAGAACGTACTTGCTCGCTTCCTGCTCGACGTGGAAGCGCAGCTCTTCATCCATCTCCCGCTCCACGGCAGTGCGGCGGAACAGCGCGCGCAGGCGGAAGCGGAGGTCGCTCAGCAGGGTCCCCAGCATCATCCCATCTCCATCACGAGGGCGACGGCCTCAGTGAGCTTGTGCCACGCCTGGGTTTCCGCATCGAGCTGCTTGCGACCGGCGCGCGTCAGCTCATAGTACTTGGCGCGGCGATTGTTATCGGAGGCGCCCCACGTCGCGGCGATCCAGCCGCGCCGCTCGAGGCGGTGCAGGGCGGGATAGAGCGAGCCTTGTGGGACCTGCAGCGTGGCGCGGGACACCTGGTGCAGTCGTTCGGAGATCGCCCAGCCATGCTGCGGTGCGAGCGAGAGCGTCTTCAGGATCAGCAGGTCGAGCGTGCCTTGCGGCAGGTCGAGTCGATCGTCGAGCACCTGGCTCCCTATTGGCTTCTACAGGAGAATATGCGTCGACCTGTAGAAGTGCAAGGGGTGGCCGGCTCGTCACGTCATAGATTCCGGCCCAACTCTGCCAATCGCTATCCATGCTGCCACTCGCCAGTAGAGCCCTGGGGGCTGCCCTGGTGCTCGCCGGGCCGGTCGGCGCGCAGGTAACGGTCCGCCTCACGCAGGTACCGGCGGAATCGTCTGCTCGCGCGCCGATCTACGTGGCTGGCCGCTTCAACAACAGGAACCGGGAGGACGCCGATTCGTCACCGGTGCCCGCCTGGACCCGTGGCGCCGTCTGCTACGAAGTCTTCGTCCGCTCCTTCTTCGATTCGAACGGCGATGGCATCGGCGATCTGAACGGGTTGATCGCCAAGCTCGACTACATCCAGGGGCTGGGCGCCCGCTGTATCTGGCTCATGCCGATTGCCAAGTCGCCCAGCTATCACGGCTACGATGTCAGCGACTACTACACGGTCGAGCCGGCCTACGGGACCAGCGAGGACTTCAAGCGGTTGATGGTCGAGGCACACCGTCGCGGCATCAAAATCCTCGTGGACATGGTGCTGAACCACTCCTCGAGCGAGATCTCCTGGTTTCAGGCCGCGCTCCGGGACACCACGTCACCCTACCGGCAGTGGTATCGCTTCTCCCCGACGTCCTTGGGGAAAGGCCCCTGGGGCGCCGATGCCTGGCACCATTCTCCCGTGCGCGACGAGTACTACTACGGCGTGTTCTGGAGTGGGATGCCGGACTTGAACTACGAGACACCCGCGGTGAGGGAGGAGGCGATGAAGATCGCCACCTTCTGGCTGCGCG
>DATFGN010000309.1:0-4230 GCA_035249405.1 Gemmatimonadales bacterium | reverse complement strand
AACCGGTACCGGCCACCGGCATCGGTGACCGTGCTCGCAATCACGCGTCGCGCCGGTTCGCGCGTGACGGCATGCACTACCGCGCGGGGCACCGCGACCCCCGCCGAATCGGTGACGGAGCCGTACACGATCCCGGGCGCCTGCGCGGCCAGGCCCAGGGGGAACAGCAGAGGGACGACGAGCAGGACCTTCACCGGTGAAACGCGAGCGTGTGGGTGCGCCGAGTCGCGTTCATTGGATTCCAATCTGCCGGGGAGCGAGCGCGCGTCAACTTGACCTGATCCGCGGCTCGGAATAGCGTAGACTACGCCATGCCCATATACGAGTTCCGCTGCACCCAGTGCCGCCGGTCCTTCAGCCACTCCATGCCGATCAGCGAGCACGGCCGTAGGCGGCCGGCCTGCCCCAAGTGCGGGTCCCGCGCCGTCGAGTCCGTGCTATCGACGTTCTTCGCCAAGACCATTCGGAAGAGCTGAGCTCTCGTGTTCGAGCGCCTGCGAGACACCTTGCGGGCCGCGCTCGCGTCGGCGACGCCCGGAGACCTCCGGGAGTTGACACGCCAGATGCGGGAAGCCGTGGTGGACGCCAAGGTGGCGGTCGACGAGATGCGCGTGGCGCTGACGCGGACCGAGGCCGAGCTGGGCGCCGAACGGCAGCGGCTGGCGGACGCCGAGCGTCGCGGGCGTCTGGCGGCGGAGATCCAGGATCAGGAGACGGTGCAGATCGCCGAGCGGTTTGCCGTGCGCCACGGCGAGCGCGTGGCGGTGCTGGAGCGTAAACTCGCGGCGCAGCGCGAAGAGTTGGCCCTGACGGAGCGCGACCTCGGCGAGATGCACGCGCAGCTCAAGTCCGCCGAAGGCCCCCAGGGTGCGGCCGCTGCGAGCACCGAACAGGCGTGGCGGGAAGTGCAGGCGGCCGGTGGGGCCCGTCCCGGCGTCGACTTGCAGGACGAGCTGCTCAAGGCAGACATGGATCGCGTGGCGCGGGAGCGGGCGGCGGACGAGCAGCTCGATCTCCTGAAGAAAAAGCTCGGCAAGAAGGAGTGAACCGATGCTGTTCCTGATCGTCGCGCTGCAGCAGCCGACCGTGGCCCCACCCGATCTCACCAAGCGCGCCCACACCTACAGCATCGTCGCCTACGACTCCGCCACCGGTGATCTCGGTGTCGCGGTGCAATCCAAGTTCCCCAACGTGGGCGGCATCGTGCCGTGGGCCAGGGCGGGCGTCGGCGCGGTCGCCACCCAGTCGCTCGGCAACACCGCCTACGGCGACGATGGGCTGCGTCTCATGGCGATGGGCGCCACGGCTCCCGAAGCGATGCGCATCGTCATGCGCGCCGACCAGCGGCCATCGCAGCGGCAGGTCGGCATGATCGACGCCCACGGCAACGCCGCGAGCTGGACTGGGGACTCGTGTTTCGACTGGGCCGGCGGTCGCACGGTCGGCGCCGACGGTGCGATCGTGATCGGGGGAAAGGGCGCCATGATCGTCGGGCGCGGCTTCGCGGCGCAGGCCAACATCATGGTGTCGGACCAGACCGTGAAGAACATGGCCGACGTGTTTGCTCGCGCCACCGGGTCGCTCGCTGACCGGCTCATGGCGGCGCTGGTCGCGGGTCAGGCCGGAGGCGGCGACAAACGCGGCATGGAATCGGCGGCGCTGCTCGTGGTACGCGCCAACGGCGGGTACCTGGGCGCCAACGATCGCTACATCGACATTCGCGTCTACGACGACACCAATCCAATCCGTGAACTGCAGCGGCTGTACCGGTTGCACCAGTTGTATTTTTTCGCGAGTCGCCCCGAAGATCTCGTGCCCATCACCGCGGACATCGTGCGTCAGCTGGAGCCCATTCTGCTCGCCGAGCCCGTGAACCAACGTGAGAAGTGGCTCGATGCGCCGCAGGGAACCGCCAACGCCAAGTTTCTGCAGGCACTCGAGAACTTCATGTACTGGGAGAACTACGACGTGCGCGTGCGTAACGACGGCAAGATCGACCGCGTGGCGCTGGACGACATTCTCGCCCGGCGGAGACGGCGTCCATGACCCCTCCTGTATCGCCGAACGGTCCGCGGTGGTTCGGCCACCCCCGGGGGTTGTCGACCCTCTTCTTCACTGAGATGTGGGAGCGGTTCAGCTACTACGGGATGCGCGCGTTTCTCATCCTGTACATGACGGCTGCGGTTGCGAACGGCGGCCTGGGGTTCGACGACAAGCACGCCGCATCGGTTTATGGGAACTACGTTGGCGCCGTGTGGCTGACCCCGATCGTGGGCGGCCTGATCGCCGACCGGTTCCTGGGTCAGTATCGCAGCGTCCTGATCGGCGGCTCGATCATCGCCCTGGGTCACTTCACGCTGGCGTTCAAGTCCCTGTCGACGTTCTACGCCGGTCTCGCGCTCATCGTGATTGGCACGGGCCTGCTGAAGCCGAACGTGTCCACGATCGTCGGGTCCCTCTACGCGAGTGACGACGAACGCCGGGACTCCGGATTCTCCATCTTCTATATGGGGATCAACCTGGGGGCGTTCATTGGTCCGCTGATCGCGGGTTACCTGGCTCAGCGGGTGGATTGGCATCTGGGCTTTGCGGTTGCCGGCGTCGGCATGGTGCTCGGCCTGGTGCAATACGTCGTCGGGAAGCGGCACCTTGAGCCTGGATTAGCTCGTCTGGCGGCACAGCCCAAGCCTTCGGCTACATCGTCTGGTGCTAGCGGTGGATTCACGGCAGAGGAGTGGAAGCGCATCGCGGTGATCTTCGTGTTGTTCGTGTTCGCCTCGATCTTCTGGGGAGCGTACGAGCAGGCCGGCTCGACTCTGAACCTGTTCGGCGACCGCTACACCAACAACGTCGTGTTCGGCTTCGCCTTCCCCTCGTCCTGGTACGTCTCTGTCCAAGCGCTGTTCGTCATCCTCCTGGCGCCCGTCATCGCCTGGGTCTGGTTCAAGCTGGGCCCAAAGCAGCCGTCGGTGCCGACGAAGTTCGGGCTGGCCCTGTTGTTCGCCGGCCTCGCGTTTCTGCTGCTCGTCCCCGCGGGCGCGGCGGCGCAGAGCAGTGGGATCAAGGTCAGCCCCTGGTGGCTCGTCGGGGCCTATTTCATCGAGGAGTGGGGCGAGTTAAGCCTGAGTCCGGTCGGCCTGTCCGCAGTGACCAAGCTCGCGCCGACCCGAATCGTCAGCCTCATGATGGGTGTGTTCTTCCTCTCCAACTCGTTGGGCAACAAGCTGGCCGGATGGACAGCGGGATTCTTCAGCACGATGCCGCTGGCCCAGCTGTTCGGCGCCGTGGCCGCTGTCTGTCTGGTCGCGGCCGTGATCATGTTTGCGCTGGTGCGGCCGGTGAAGAAACTGATGGGGGGTGTGACCTAGCCGCTGCACAAAGGAGCCATCGATGCTGAAGAAGCTGGGGGCGGTGTTGCTCGGTGTTGGTCTCTGCCTTCCGTACAGCTGCGACGTGCGGCCGATCAGCGGCGTGTGGGGCAATCTCCCGGGCATCCTGTTTCTCGGGCTTCCGGTGCTGGCCGCCGTGGCCTACGTGCTGCACACGCTTATCCCTCCACTCGCGGCGTTCCACGAGCGTAATGGTCGCGTGCTGCATGGGATCCTGCGCGTCCTGTATTTCGGGCTCGCGGGTGCCTACCTGGCGAAGGCTCTCACCAAGAATGCCGACTGGCCGGGGTTGCTCTCGGTCGCGGCCTCCCTCGTCGTGACCGGCATGCTGCTGATCTGGCAGCAGGGCCGCGGGACGAAGGCGACGCGTGTCCCACTGATGTTCCTGTTGTGCGCCAGCGTGCCGATGATCGCCTACGCGGTCGAGCTGCGGACCGACCTGGGGATCGGCGCGGGGTTCGTGCTGGCAGGGTGGGTATTGGGAGTGTTGGGTGAGACGCAGATGCTCAGGGTGCAGCCGACCATCGCCCATGGAGGCTGAAGCTCACGGCATCGGCTGCTCGGCGAAGTGGCAGGCCGCCTGCTGCCCGGAAGTCACCTGACGCAGGGCGGGGACCTCGGTGCGGCAGCGCTCGTTCTTCATGGGATGTGGGCAGCGGGGATGAAAGGGGCAACCGGGCGGCGGATTTGCCGGGGACGGTACGTCACCGTCCAGCACGATCCGTTGCCGCTGCGCTTCCGGGTCGGGGACGGGGACCGCGGACAAGAGGGACTTCGTGTAGGGGTGCCGCGGATCCCGGTACACGGTCGCGGCGGGCGCGCGCTCCACGATGCGCCCGAG
>DATFGN010000308.1:0-4070 GCA_035249405.1 Gemmatimonadales bacterium | reverse complement strand
ATGTGGACCGGCAGCACGTTGAGGCGGAACAGCAGGTCTTCGCGGAAGCGCGACTCGCGGGTTGCCCGGGTGAGGTCCTTGTTGGTCGCGGCCAGCACGCGCACGTTCACGGTGATGGGTCGTTCTCCCCCCACGCGCTCGATCACGCCGGTCTCGAGCACGCGCAGGAGTTTCGCCTGGGCTTCGAGCCCGAGATCGCCCACTTCGTCGAGGAAGAGGGTCCCGCCGTCGGCCAGCTCGAAGCGGCCGAGGCGCCGTTCGCTGGCGCCGGTGAAGGCACCCTTTTCGTGGCCGAACAGCTCCGACTCGACGAGGTCACGCGGGATCGCCGCGCTGTTGACCGTCACGAACGGCCGGTCGGCGCGGCCGCTCTTGCGATGGATCGCCGAGGCGACGAGCTCCTTGCCGGTGCCCGATTCGCCCGTGATCAGGACCCGCGCATCGGTGGGGGCGATGCGGGCGATCAAGGCGCGCAGCTCCTCCATCGCCCCGCTGTCTCCCACCAACGGATCAGCGTGCCCCAGCGCCTCGTGCAGCCGCCGGTTTTCTGCGCGGGTCCGCGACAGCTCGAGCGCGCTGCGCACGGCGACGAGCACGCCTTCGGGGGTGAGCGGCTTCTCGAGGAACTGAAAGGCGCCCAGCTTCGTCGCACGCACGGCGTCGGAGAGCGAAGCCTTTCCGCTCATCATCACCACCGGCACGTCGGGCAGGACGCCGCGCAGCTGCTCCAGGGTCTGCAGGCCGTCGGGCCCGCCGGGCATCATCAGGTCGAGCAGCACGGCGTCGGGTGGCGTATCGCGCGCCACCGTGAGGGCCAGCGTGCCGTTGGCGGCCTCATCGGTCTCGAAGCCCTCGCCCTGCAACAACGCGCCCACCATGCGGCGAATATTGGCTTCGTCGTCGACGAGGAGGATGCGCGGGCTCATGCAGGGAACACCAGAGTGAAGGTGACGCCTCCCCCGGGGGTCTCGGCGACGGCGATCGTCCCCTCATGCGCTTCCACCGTCTGCCGGACCAGGGCGAGTCCCAGGCCAGTCCCGCCCGGCTTGGTGGTGAAGTACGGCTCGAACACGCGGCCTCGCACTTCGGCGGGAATCCCCGGGCCATGGTCGACGACGGTCACGACCATGCCGCGACCCTCGCCCGTTACGGTGGCGTCGATAGTGCCGTGCCCACCCATGGCTTCGGCGGCGTTGCGGAACAGATTGCTGAAGGCGCGACGCAGCGGCTCGTAGTGCCCCTGGATGGCGCGCCGGCCTGCCCCGCCGTTGGTGGCGACGTGGACCTGGACCGCCGCGGGGACCGCCGTGCGGCCCAGCTCCTGGAGCAGCTCCACCACGTCCACCTCGCTCTTGGGTCCTTCGGGCAACCTCCCGAAGTCGGAGAACTCCTGTGCCAAGCGCTCGAGACGATCCGTCTCGGCCCGCAGGACCTCGACGGCCACGGCGGCACGAGCGGTCGAGCCGTCCGGGGGCCCCAGCTGGTCCACGGCGATCCGCACCGCCGTGAGCGGGTTCTTGATTTCGTGGGCCACCCGGCGTGCCACCTCGCGAAACGCCCGCAGCCGCTCCGCTTCCAGCTCGCGGGCGCGCGCCGTGTCGAGGGCGCCGGCCATGTCGCGGAGGGCCAGGCGCAGCGAGGCGAATTCGGGCGCGCCCCGCGTCGGCGGACCCGCGGGGAGCGCTTCGTGCTGCCGGATCAAACGCGTCCATCCGATCAGCTCGTCGATCGGCCGGGACAGCTGGCGCGACAAGTGCCCCGCGACGCGGACCGCGGCGAACAGGACCAGCCCGCCCAACACCACGACGACCGTGGCGAGGCCGGCTGTGTAGTAGCGGAGAAACCGGTCGGCACGGCGGGCGAGACTCACGCCCCGGGACAACGCCTCCAGATGCTCGCGCATGGCCGCGCGCGCCGGCGCGTCGAGCCGGGTCGTGTCGACCCGCTCCAACATGCTGCGCGCCGACGCGGTCACCGCTTCCAAAGAGGCCCGCGCACCCGCGGTGGGGCCGAAGGTGCGGACCGTCAGCACCCACCCCACCACGGCCAGTCCGGTCGGGACCGCGGCCATGAGGACCATGAACAGGAAGATCCGGCGCCGGAATGGGAGCGGCATATCTTGGCGCAATCTAGGAGTTTGCGGCTGGTGCGACAATTCGACACGGGAGGTGAGTCTCAATGAAGAGTCACACCCACTATCTGTGGTTCAACACCAAGTCCCGTCAGGAGATCATCGATATCACCGATGCCGTCACGGACCAGATCCAGGCCAGTGGCGTGCGCGAAGGTCTGGTACTCGTTTCGGCCATGCACATCTCGGCTTCAGTGTTCGTGAACGATCACGAATCCGGACTATGGCACGACATCCTGACCTGGCTGGAAGGCACGGTCGCTCCGTGGGACCCCTCTCGCTACCGGCACAACGAGACGGGGGAGGACAACGCGGCCGCGCATCTGCGCAGCCTGACGATCGGTCATGAGGTACTGGTCCCGATTACCGACGGGAAGCCGGACTTTGGCCCCTGGCAGCGTGTGTTTTACGGCGAATGGGACGGACAACGGAAGAAGCGCGTGATTATCAAGGTTCTGGGCGAGTAAGCCCTTTCCAAATGCGCGCAAGTTGTTTAGTATCAATGGTTCCCGATGGGGAACCCAACGTAGGGAGTGACAGAGCCGGAGCACCGAGCACGGAGCGGACCGCTCCTGCGCTCTGCGTGCTCCGAGCTCTGTGCTCCAGGCGAGGGGACCCACCCCGCCGAACCGGCGGGGCGTAGATCCGGGCAGCCGGCCAGACGCGCGTCGCGCGATGGCGATGCCCACCACACTCGAGGTTCGATCATCAGTGCGCGAGGCGTCGCTCCGCCCGATCGGGAGCGGTAGCGAGCCGCCCGGCAGCGCGCGGGACGAATCTCAGGAGTCCAACGACAACACATGACGACCCAGCCACACGCACACCTGGCACGACCGGTACACAAAGAACCTCCCGCCCACGCTCCGAACGCCGCCCTGATGATCGATTTCGACAACGTCACCATGGGGATTCGATCGGATCTGCAGACCGAGCTGAAGCGGCTGTTGCAATCGGAGATCATACGCGGCAAAGTCGCGGTGCAACGCGCCTACGCCGATTGGCGGCGCTATCCGCAGTACATCGTCCCACTCTCCGAATCCTCGATCGACCTCATCTTCGCCCCCGCCTATGGCTCCAGCAAGAAGAACGCGACCGACATCCGTCTGGCGATCGACGCGCTCGAACTGGTGTTCACGCGGCCGGAAATCGGCACGTTCATTCTGCTCTCGGGGGACAGCGATTTTTCCTCGCTGGTGCTGAAGCTCAAGGAGTACGGGAAGTACGTCATCGGCGTGGGCATCCGGGAGTCGTCGTCCGACCTGCTGATCCAGAATTGCGACGAGTACTACTCCTACAACGAGCTCGCCGGCCTCACGAAGGAAAGCGACATCGAGCATGTCCGCCGCGATCCGTGGGAGCTGGTGATCGAAGCGGTGAAGCAGATGACCGCCCACAATGACGTCATGCGCTCCGACCGTCTGAAGCAGGTGATGCAGGAGATCGATCCAACCTTCGACGAGAAAAACGCCGGCTTCTCCCGGTTCAGCAAGTTCGTCCAGGAAGCCGCGCATCGCAGTCTGATCAAGACGACCCGGCTCGACAACGGACAATACGAGATCGCCCTCGGCCCGGCGGCTCAGAGCGCCGCCGCGACGCCTGGGACGTCGGTGACCCCCCTAACCCCCGTAACGCCCGTGGCGCCAGAACCCGCGCGGGCACCCGCGGCCGCTGCTTCGGGGGGTCGGCGTGGTTCGCTGATGGGGGACGCCTTCGGCCTCCTGAAGCAGGCGCTGGGCCGGATGGGTGGCGAGCAGCCGGTGAGCGCTGAAACGGTCCGTGAAGCGATGAACGAGTTGGCGCCGGAAGGGACCAAGCAGGTGGAGCCCCGCAGCATGCCCAAGCTGCTGCGGCAGGCGCACGATGCCGAGCTGATCGACCTGTCTAAAGACGACGCCGGGGATTATGCGGTGCGCGTCCGGCAAGAGGACGTGCCCGTCGA
>DATFGN010000307.1:0-10395 GCA_035249405.1 Gemmatimonadales bacterium | reverse complement strand
GGATACGGACCGGCCAGTCCCATGGCGACCAACACCACCGCGGCTGGTCGGGCGCAGAACCGGCGGGTCGAGCTGCACAAGCTGCCCTAGTCGGGCGCAGCCGTCCGAACGCAGCAGTCGCACCCATGTGCGGCCGCTGCGTTCGTTCTTGGGGCCAGTTAGTTTTCCGCTCCCTTGAACCCGTTCACGCCGTCGCGCCGGCTGGCGCTCTGCCTGTTGCTCTCACTGTCCCCGGCGCTGGCCGGTCAAGGGGCGGCACCGGTCATTCCCACGCCGCGCTCGGTGCTCGGGTTCGACCCGGGGGACGACCGGCGTCTCGCCGACTGGCCCACTCTGGTCCGCTACTATCAGGCGCTGGCGCGCGCCAGTGACCGGATCGATTACCGCGAAATCGGCAAGTCGACGCTGGGGGCGCCGATGGTCGCCCTGGCGATCTCGTCGCCGCAGAACCTGCGACGGCTCGACGTGCTGCGGCGCCTGAACGGACGGCTCGCCGACCCGCGCACGATCCGCTCGAATCAAGACGCCGTGACCGCCATGCGGGACGGCCGAGCGATGGTGCTGATCACCTCCGGCATTCACTCCGACGAAGTGGGCGGCAGCCTGAGCCCGGCGCTGCTCGCCTATCGCCTCGCCACCGACACCAGCGCCGCCACCCGCGCCATCCTCGACGGAGTGCTGCTCTGGCTGGTGCCCTCGCTCAACCCCGACGGTGTCACGATCGTGGCCAAGTGGTACGCCCGGACGCTCGGGTCGCCAGCCGAAGGCAGCGACCCGCCCGAGCTGTATCACACCTACGTCGGGCACGACAACAATCGCGACTGGTACGCGTTCACGCAGGTCGAAACCCGACTCGTCGTGGATTCGCTGTACAACGTGTGGCACCCGCAGATCGTGCTCGATCTGCACCAACAGGGCTCGACCGGCTCGCGGCTGTTCCTGCCGCCCTACCTCGATCCGATCGAGCCGAATGTCGATCCGCTGCTCGTCGATGGCAGCAATGCGCTGGGACAGTCGATGGCCTGGGAGCTGAGTGGACAGGGGAGGACCGGCATCTCGGTCAACGCCATCTATGACGCCTGGACGCCGGCGCGCGCCTACGCGCACTATCACGGAGCGGTGCGGATCCTCGTGGAAGCCGCAAGCGCCGACCTCGCCAGCCCGGTGCAGGTCCCGTTCGACCGGCTGCAGTCCAACGCCCGCGGATTCAACCCGCGCGAGCGTTCCTGGAATTTCGCGATGCCGTGGCCCGGCGGCCGCTGGAGCCTGCGCGACATCGTCAACTATCAGACCGACGCGTCGTATACGCTGCTCCAACACGCGGCCCGCTATCGCGATCGCTGGCTCGCCAATTTTCTCTCCGTGGGGTGGCGCGCCGTGCGCGGGTGGCGCGGATGGCCGTGGGCCTACGTGATCCCGCGCCAGCAGGACTCGATGGCGTTGGCGACGCTGTTCGGCATCCTGTCGCGGGGCCAGGTCGAAATCCGGGTAGCGCAACAGGCCTTCTCGACCGGTGGCCAGCGCTACCCTTCGGGCACGTACGTCGTGGTGCTGCGCCAGCCGTATGCCGCGTTCGCCAAGACGCTGCTCGAGCGACAACAGTATCCGGACCGGCGTCTCTACCCAGGCGGCCCGCCAGAGCGGCCCTACGACGTGACCGCCCATACCCTGCCGCTATTGCTCGGCGTCAACGCCGTGCTCATCGAAGACTCGCTACGCGTCGCGCTCTCGGCCCCGATCACGCCACCGCGTGCAACGCCCGGGTACGCGGGCTTCGGCACTGGAGACGCGCCGCGCATCGGCGTGTACCGCTCCTACATGGCTCCCATCGACGAGGGCTGGACGCGGTGGGTGTTCGACACGTGGAAGATTCCATACACGTCCGTCGTCGATTCTGTGGCGCGGGGCGGCCGGTTGAAAGAGAAGTTCGATGTGCTGGTCCTCCCCGACCAGACGCCGCGCGATATCGCAGAGGGATTGCCGCAACGGCGCTATCCGGCACCGTACGCCGGCGGCCTCGGTCCCGATGGCATTCAGGCATTGCGCCAGTTCGTGTTGGACGGCGGCACCCTGGTGGCGCTGAATGAAGCGAGCCGCTTCGTGATCCAGGCCTTGTTGCTCCCGGTGCGCAACGTGCTCGAGGGCGTACCCGCCGAAGATTTCTACGCTCCGGGCTCGATCTTCCGCATCGCGATCGATCAAAGTCATCCGATCGCGCGGGGCCTCGGCGCGGAATCCGCGGCCTGGTTCGAGGATGGACCGGCGTTCGACGTGCTGGATTCGACCCAGGTGCGCGTGGTGGCCCGCTATCCGGACGATCCCGGAGACGTGTTGCAGTCGGGTTGGGTACGCCACCCCGAACGGGTGGCGGGCCGGGCCGCACTGGTGGAGGTCCGCGTGGGCTCCGGGCGAGTGGTCCTATTCGGCTTTCGCCCGCAATACCGCGGCCAAAGCCTGGCCACTTATCCCTTGCTGTTCAACAGTTTGCAACTGCACTAGTTGTTGGTGATCTAGAACGCTTGTTTTCTGAGGGGGATTTCCTATGGTGTACCCCCCCCTATGCGGTTACAGTCAGCCGTGCTGGTCTCGCTTGGGGCCGCGCTCGCTACGAGTCGCGGCCTTTTTGCTCAGTTTCCGGCCGAGCGCCTGGTGGCGCAGGCTGACCAGAGCCGGGCTGCGCTGATCGTCGATATCCGGTTCGCTCAGCGACTGGGCTATCAGTTCCTGCGACCCGGAGCCGTGAAGGCACTCTACGTCAATGCGTGGGCGTTCAGCGGCAGCCGGCTGTGGGATCTGGTTCGCCTGGTCGATTCGTCTGACGTCAACGCGTTGGTCGTGGATGTAAAGGACGACACGGGATGTCTGTTGTATCGCTCTACCGTGCCGACGGCGCGGGCGATCCGTGCCGACCAGTGCGCCCGGACCAACGACGTGCAGGCCCGGCTCGACACGCTCCACGCGCACGGCATCTATGCGATCGCGCGAATCGTGGTCGCCAAGGACCCATTGCTCGCCGAACGGAAGCCCGGCTGGTCCGTGCGCGCTGCGGGGGGCGGTCTGTGGCGCGACCGTATCGGCAGCGCGTGGGTCGACGCCTTCAATGACTCCGTTTGGGTGTACGCCGGCGAGCTGGCCCGCGAAGCGGTCGGGCTGGGCTTCGCCGAAGTGCAATTCGACTATGTGCGTCTCCCCGACGAGCCCCGGGCGCGCATGGCCACCGCGATATTTGCCGCCCGGCGCAATGGCGAATCGCCACGCGACGGCGTGCGCCGGCAGGTGCGGCTGCTTACCGGTATGGTCAAGCCCCTCGGCGTCCCGGTCACCTTCGATGTCTTCGGTCTCACGGCCTCGGTCACCAGCGGTGACCTGGGCATCGGTCAGGTGTGGGAGGATTTCGTCGACGTGGCGGACGTCGTGCTCCCGATGGTGTACCCCAGCCATTACACGCGCGGGGCGTTCGGCTTCCGAACCCCCAACGCGCACCCCTACAGCGTCGTCCGCCTCGCGCTCGCCGACGCCCTGTCGCGAACCGGAACGGATGCAGCACAGATTCGCCCCTATCTCCAGGCGTTCACGCTGGGACGGCGCCGGCCGCGTTACACCCCGGCCGAGATCCAGGCCCAAATCCGCGCCGCCCAGGATGCCGGGATCCATTCCTGGGTGCTGTGGAATCCCCGTAGCGTCTACCTAAGAGCGGCCCTTCCCCCGTATCGTTCTGACGCGGGCCGGCTCCCGGCTTCAGGGGGCGAATAACCACGACGGTCCCGCCCGCCTTCCAGGGAGCGCGTCGTGATGAAGGGAACTGCTAGGCTTCTCCTGCTCGTGTTGGCCGCCTGCTCCGAAAGCGGCACGGCCCCGACCCTCAACGTTATTTCAGCCGAAGAGAAGGCCGCCGTGCAGCAGGCGCTCGCCCTCTCATTCGGCAGCGACAGCATCTACACGACCCTGTCCGGGTTCGTACTGCCGTTCCTCGACCAGGCCACGCCGTTTCCAAATGGGCCCGGGGACACCACTCGCCTCGCGGCATTCCAGCTCGAGGCCGTGGCGGGGACGCTGACGGGGGGAGTGTCGGGCACGCTCGCTTGGCGCGGCTACCACGCGAACAGCGGAACCGTGGATACGGTCGTCCTGGTTGTGGGAGCCGGGTCGGAGCTGCCGGTCGACGATTCGTTGCGGGAGTCCTTCGCCGTGAACCTGCTGGGGTCAGGGTCGGCGTGGATCATCGCTCAAGCCCCGGATTCGAGCGTCCAGACGTGGCGCGCGCGGACGGGAGCGCTGCACGTGACCACTGCCACATTCGGTAGCGCCAGTACTGCTGATCTGGGGGGTGGGTTCACTATCTCCCGGTCTCGCGGGACCATTAACGGCGATTATCACACGACGGCAAAACTGGTCCCGGACTCCTCGACAACGGTCAGCGCCGCCATCGATTTCTCGGCCGGCGTCGAAGGGGTGTTTCTCCGTGTAGAAGGGACGCCTTGACGGGGAGACGCTACGACGCCGGAACGCCTTCCGGTTCCCACTCCGTGATGAACCCCGCTAAGGCCGACGCCGCGACCGTATAGGGATTGGCGAGATACAGCTGACCGGGCCCCGAGCGGCCCGGGAAATTGCGGTTGATGGCGCTGATCGTGACTTCGTCCTTGGTACGAGACACTCCAGGCCCCGCATTGATACAAGCGCCGCAGGACGGCTCCAGGAATTGCGCGCCTACCTGCTTGAACACGTCCAAGTATCCGCGCTCCTCGCAATACCGCTTCACGTCCTGTGAGCCGCACTGAATGAAGAAGCGGACCCCGGGCGCCACTCGCTCACCGCGATCCGCAGCCTCCTTCAGGACGCGGGCATACATGTCCATGTCTTCCTTCTTGCCCGCCGTGCAGGACCCCGCATATGCGATCTCGACGTTCACCCGACCTGGCAGCTCGTCGATGTGGAGGCCATTGCCGGGATCTCCGGGCAGGGCGACCATCGGTCGGAGCGTGGCCGCGTCGAGCTCGATGATTTCGCAGTAGGAAGCCTCGGGGTCGCTCGCCAGGTCCGCGCAGATCCGTTGCGCGTCGACCCGCGACAGGCCGCGGTATTCCATCAGGTACGCCACGGTTTGCTCATCGGGCGCCACGTACCCGGTGAACCCGCCGACCTCCGCCGTCATGTTGGTCATGGTAGCCCGCTCGTCCACCGACAGCGCTTCGACCGCCTCGCCCGCGTACTCGACCAGCTTGCCGATCGCCTGACCGTTTTTCACGTAGGGATGGCGCAGGATCTCGAGCATGAAGTCCTTGGCGGTCACATTGTCCGGCTTCCGCCCCCGGATGACGACTCGCACCGTCTCCGGAACGGTGACGCGCACGTCCTTGGTGATCCACGAATTGAAGATTGCCGTCGTGCCGACACCGAAGGCGATACACCCCACCGCACCGGCGTGCGGCGTGTGGGAATCCGAGCCGATGATCACCTGGCCCGGCAGCGCATGCGCTTCGAGAATCTTGGAGTGACAGATCGCTTCTGAGCCGTGGACGCCCAGGCGTTGCAGCTCACCGTACAGTTTGATCCCCTGCTTGCCGGCGAAGGCACGCTGTTTCTTCTCGAGCTCCAGCGCGACGTCCAGGAGCCCCTCCTTCACCCGCTCCGGCGTCATCGCCTCACCCAAGAAGGTGAGATGGTCACGGAAGAAAAGCACCGACCCGGGATCATTGACCCGCTCGTCCTGACCCACGAGCTGCTCGAAGAAGATCGCCGCCATCGGCGTGACGTACTCGTGGCTGAACCGGATGTCCGTGGTGACGAACCCCTCGTCGCCAGGTTGCACCGCCGGGACGCCCACGGCACCGGTGGCGAGGTCGACCACCCAGTGCCGCGCCAGGATCTTCTCGCCCAGAGTCATGGGACGCGTCATCGTGGCGGGCACGCTTACCCGCGTCACGCCTTGCAGCCGGGCCAGGTTGTAGGCGAACAGGCCACCGTATTCGATAATGCCGCGCGTGATCTCCCCTTCGCCCTCGGTAAACGCGGCGAGCGGGATCTCTTCACCGCGCCGCAGCTTGTCGATGATCGTGAAGTCCGTTGTGGCGAGCACCCCGAGGTTCTGACAGTTCTCCTTGTAGATGCGCTCGATGTTCTCCGCCACGACGAGCTTGATCCCAGCACACATCTCGGCATAGGGCGACTGCTCGCGGGAAGAGCCCTTACCCCGCTGCTTGCCGCTCACGGACGCCACGAACCCCCCCGCGCTTGACCGACCCTCGGGTGATCGGGGATTCGTCACCGCACTTCAGACCCAGGTAGGGGAATTCCCCGAGCGTCTCATCGTAGTAGTAGCAGATGTAGGCAGGGGTGATTTCGTCGGTGGAGATATTGTCGCGCAGCTTGATCGCCGGACTCCAGGCCACGTCCTCGCCAGTGAGCTGCCGGCGTACCAGATCGGGGTCTTCAGCGAGCAACAGCACCCGGCCTTGAAGCCGTACCCGGTCTGGCAGTCGGTGCACGGCCCGCTGCTTCAAGCCCTCGATCATAGGCACAAGATCGCCCCTTGCCCAAGGTCGATCAAGCACATTTTCTTCGTCCCATGCTCCTGTCCTGGTTGTTGTTGCAGTCGTCCGCGCTGACCGGAACCTTCAAGAGCCCGCGCGTGACGGAAAGCTCCGGGGTCGTGGTCAGTCGTGGCCATGCGGGGACGTTGTGGACCCATAACGATTCCGGCGACGGGCCCTATCTGTACGCCACCGATTCATCGGGCAACGATTACGGAGCTATTCGGGTTTCTGGCGCGGAGGCCACCGATTGGGAAGACATGGCATCCGGGCCATGCCCCGCCGGCCGCGCGGGAGCGACCTGCCTGTATATCGCGGACACCGGTGACAACCTCGAGCAACGCAAGAGCGTAACGATCTATGCCGTACCTGAGCCTGAGCCGTCGCGCACCGCGGCGGACACACAACGAGTGACGGCGGCCGCTCGCGCGCTGCGGTTGCGTTACCCTGATGGCTCGCATGACGTGGAAGCGATCTACGTCTCGCCGCGCGATACCGCGGTGTATCTCGTGTCCAAGGGCCGCGGGGGATCAGTCGCATTGTATCGCGTCGCCCGGAGGACGTGGAGCAGCGAGTCTGTCGTCACCGCGGAACGCCTGCAAACGCTCCCGATCGTGCCGAACCGTAGACTGGGCCGCATGGTGACCGGGGCGGCGATGCGCGCTGACGGAGCGGTGGTGGCGATCCGGACCTATGTCGACGTGTTCTTTTTTCAACCCGGACCGGAGGGTCGTCTTGTTCCGTCGCGTCGTCCCGTGTGTTCGATCGCTGGCGTAGATCGAACCGGGGAGGCGATCGCCTTTCGCGATGACTCCACCCTGACGCTGACCAGCGAGGCCAGCACTTTCGGCTCGGGAACCATCCACACGCTGCGTTGCCCTTAGCTAACTCCTTTAACCACAGTTGCCTGCAGAAGTCCACGTCGGGGACTGGCTTCAACCACCCTTCCCCGGTAAGTTTGCGCCCGTTTTCCGGGCCACTCGCCGGCATCCAACACCCGCTGCCCAGCGGAGTCACAGCCTGGAACTGCCCAGCACCCATCGCCTACCCCTGACCTGGTTGTACGAGGCGGGAAGCCCCTCAATCCAGTACCGGGCACTCACCGAGGTTGTCCCGGCTCAGGCACGTGACCCGGAACGCGTGGAAGCGCTGCGCGCTCTGGTGCTATCGGATCGCGGCGCGCTGGCGATTGCCCGTAAGCAAAAGGATACCGGTCTTTGGGGTGGGAACTTGCTTGGGTTTGGGGCCTCGAAGGCGTACGGATGGAAGGAAACCGGCACCGTCTTTCAGTATCGGCGGTTGCTGGAGCTCGGATGGACCGCCGATCAACGACCCTTCAAGATCGCGGATCGGTTCTTGTTTCGACTCCTGTCACGGGACGAAGACCCGGCCCTCCAGGTCGAGTTTCAGCGCGCGGCGAAAACCGATCCCGGATTGGGACTCTGGGCTCGCAACCTGCACCGCGAGGCGGCTGCCTCGGCGCTGGCCCGGGCGGGGCATGTCGAGGACCCGCGCCTGCGCGGCACTGCCCATAAGGTCGCGAGTGACATCTCGTCCTACCTCCGGAGCGAGCTGATCGAGAAGCCGTTCCGGAAGCAGTCGGGCAAGACCATCCTCGACCCCCAGGCCACGCCGCCAACCATTTTCGGTATCGAGATGCTGGCGTACTTGCCGGCGGTGCAACGGGAGCGCTCCGGCTTCGTGGATCGGCTTGCAACCTACTTCAGTGTGCCGGCCCCGAAGCGAGCCTTCTTCATCCTGGCCGGCAAGAAGTTCCTCAAGCCGACCTTCGAGCTGCTGGGGGATCCGCTCCGTTCCGACGCCCAAGGGCATGTTCCCGACGTCCCATTCGCCGTCTATTGGCTCGAACTGCTCGCTCGGCTCGGTATCGTGCGTCAGATTCCCAGCGCCAGCCGAGTTCTCGCTCGGCTGTTCAGCGAAACCGACGAACAGGGGATCTGGAGCCCGAAAAACCTCCGGGCCCTTCCCAAGACCACCAATCCGGTTGTGACGCACTGGTTCCCTCTCGAGGGCCCGGGGAAGAGCCCCGCACAACGCCAGACGGACATCACCTTCCGACTGGCCTTGATCGCCCGGCTGATGGGAATCCCCGTCGACGTGGGGTGAGGGCTTGCGCTTCTAGTTGAGATGAGAAATAGTAGTAGCCATTACTACTCCTTCAGTCGACCTCACCCCGTTCGGCTTTACTCCCACTGAGTCCGTCGTCTACGCTGCTCTGCTCGAGCTCGGCCCTTCAACAGGCTACGCCGTAGCACGTGCTTCCGGGTTCGCCCGGGCCAACGCCTATGCCGCACTGGAAAGTCTGCTCCGCCGTGGTGCGACCGTTCGGGCCGCCGGTCGCCCGGCTCGGTATCGGGCGACCGATCCTCAAGCCCTCCTGGCCCAGCTCGCCGCCGATCAGGGAGAGCGTCTCGAGCGGCTGAGCAGGGCATTGGCGAGCGTCCGCCAGCCTGTCGAGCCCGTGACACGAACCTTGGACGGTGCGAGAGCTGTCGCCAATGTCACGCAGCAGCTCGTGGCGAGAGCCGAGCGCCAAGTGGATGGGGTGCTTGCCGCCGAGCTGTGGCAGCCCACTCTTCCGGCCTGGCGACGGGCGGCGGCGCGCGCCACGCTCCAGGTCCGGATTGCGGGGGAGGCCGCCGAGCTCGATGGCAAGACATTTTCTGCCGCGCCTGCCGAGCATCCGACTGTGTTACTCGTGGACGGCATCCATACTCTCCTGGCAGCACAGAGTGGCGAAACCGTGTCGGGACTTTGGAGCTCCCATCCCTTGATCGCTGAGCTGGCTCGGAAGGCCTTGGCCGGGGCATGAATCGCCGTTGGGTGGTGCTACTGACCGTGGGCTGGGTGGGTGCGTGTCGTGCTGCCCCGATCCCCGCCTGGCAGCGATATCCCGCGGGCACGCCGCTCCTCCCCCGCATGGTGTCCGTCAACGGCCACAACCTTCGCGTCGTCGACACTGGACGGGGATCCACCGTCGTGCTGGTGCATGGGCTCGCTGCATCGCTCTATTCGTGGCGGTACACGGTGCCCGCGCTGGCACAGGCCGGGTATCGCGTCGTCGCGTTCGACAATCTCGGGTTTGGATTCTCGGACAAGCCCGCGCACGGGTACACCAATGCCGACTATGTCGGCTTGCTCATCGGTCTAATGGACTCTCTGGGTGCATCCGACGCGGTCCTGGTCGGGCATTCGATGGGTGGCGCGATCGCCGCCGAAGCCGCCTTGGCCCACCCGGAGCGCGTGACAGGGTTGGTCCTGGTGGATGCCGCGGGGTACGGCGTCCGCTGGCCCTTCATGCTCAGGGCGGCACGCTGGCCGCTCGTGGGGGCGATCGTCGATCGATTCCGAGGCCGCGGTGCCACCGCCCGCATCCTGCGACGCATTTACGCCAACCCATCACAGGTTACGGCTCAGGACGTCGACCAGTATTACGCACCGATGGCGGAGCCGGGGGCAGGTCGGGCGTTGCGAGGGGTCCTACGTGAGTACCGCTTCGATACGCTGCGAAGCCGGTTCGATTCGGTGGTCGTCCCGACCCTCGTGATGTGGGGAAGCGAGGATCGTCTCATCCCTCCCACGGTCGGTCAAGCCGTGGTCTCCGAGCTGCAGCGCGGTGCGTTTGTTCTGGTCCCGGGAGCGGGGCATGCCCTTCCGGAGGAGGCCCCCGAGGCCTTCAACCGAACCCTGCTCGCATTCCTGCGTCATGGCTTGCCCACACCTCCGCAGAACGTCGCGTTGGCAGACTCTGGCGGCGTCGGTCGACCCTGATTATCCTTTCTCAACCGTATGGTTGAGGTTTTGCAGTGGAGCCTAAACTATCTAACCACAGTGCATTACG
>DATFGN010000306.1:0-5737 GCA_035249405.1 Gemmatimonadales bacterium | reverse complement strand
CGTCGCCGAAGGCCTCGCGCCGCTCCGGCCAGTGCTCGGGCCCTTCCTTGATGTGGTAGGGGGCGTACTGCACGAAGCACGACATCACGTGCTTGCCGGGCGGCGCCACCGAGGGATCGGTCAGCGACGGGATCACGATGTCCATGTACGGCCGCCGCGAGAAGCGCCCGTACTTGGCGTCGTCATACGCGCGCTCCAGATATTCGATGCTGGGGCTGATCGAGATGGCGCCACGCAAATGCGGGCCCACGCCGGGCATGCAGGTAAAGTTCGGCAGCTCATCCAGCGCCAGGTTCACCTTGCCCGAAGAGCCGCGGAACTTGTAACGACGGATGTCGGCCACGAACTCGTCCGGCAAGGCTTCATGACCGACGAGGGAGAGGAACGTCCGGCGCGGGTCGAGGCTCGACACCACCGTGCGCGCCCGCAGCTCGTCGCCGTTCTCGAGCACGACGCCGATGGCCCGGCCCCGCTTCAGGAGCACCTTGGAGACGGGCGCGTCGGTGCGGATTTCCGCGCCGAATCGTCGCGCCGCGCCGGCGATCGACTCGCTGATGGCCCCGGTCCCGCCCTTGGCGAACCCCCAGGCGCGGAATGAGCCGTCGATTTCCCCCATGTAGTGGTGCAGCAGGACGTACGCCGTCCCCGGCGAGCGCGGCCCGAGGAACGTTCCGATGATCCCGCTTGCCGACTTGGTGGCCTTGAGAACGTCGGTCTCATACCACTCGTCCAGGTAGTCCGCCGAGCTCATCGTCATGAGCTTGTAGAGCGCGTGGAATTTCTCCGGCCCGAGCCCGTGGAAGTGTTTGCCCAGCCGCAACAGGCCGAGCAGATCTTTGGGGGACAGCGACGTCGGGTCGGGCGGCACCATGCTGATGATCGGCCTCACCGCCTGTGCCATGTGATGCATCAGGCGGCCGAATTCGACCATCGCCTCGGCGTCCCGCGGTGAGTGGCGATAGATCTCGCGCCGCGTCTTGTCGGGATCGCCCCAGGCGGCCAGGTAGTCGCCGTTCGCCATGGGGGTCACGGTGCTTTCGAGCGGCAGGATCTCGAGGCCGTGGCGCGGCAGGTCGAGGTCGCGAATGATCTCGGGGCGCAACAGACTCACGACGTAAGAAAAAACCGAAAACGTGAAGCCGGGATAGATCTCCTCGCTCACCGCCGCGCCGCCGACCCGGTAGCGACGCTCGAGCACCAGGACGCGCCGGCCGGCCCGGGCCAGGTAGGCGGCGGTGATGAGCCCGTTGTGGCCACCGCCGATGATGATCGCGTCGTATCGATCGGCCACGCTCAGGCTCGCTTCCGGTCGGGATTGAAGAACGGCAGCGATCGCACCGTCGCCGTGGCGCGCCGCCGCCGGTGCTCGACGGTGACTTCCATCTCCACGACGGTGCCGGGATCGCCGGCCCGGCCTTCGAGGTGCGCCAGCGCGATGTAGCGCTTCAACAGCGGCGACCAGCAGCCGCTGGTGGCGTACCCCACCTGCATGCCGCCAATGTAGATGGGCACGCTGGCCCGCCACGCCGTGGTCGGCAGCTTGGGCGGAAGCCCGACCTCCGCATACAGGCGCTCGAGGGAATCCCATTCGATCTCGAGCCCCATGAAGCGCCACGCCGGCCCGCGCTCGTGCTCGGCGATGAGCTCGTCCTGCCCGTTGAAGCGATCTTTGCCGAGCGCGACGGTCCACCCCAGGGACAGCTCGAACGGCGTAGACAACTGCGACTCGATCAGCGCGTGATGCGCGGAGACGTAGTCCACTTCGATGAGGAGCAAACCTGCCTCGTTGCGGGCGAGGTCGAGCGCCAGCATCCCCGCGGGGGTGATGCCGTACGGGGTACCGACCTCGATCAGGGAGTCCCAGACCGCGAGAGCGCGCGGGGCATCGACCCAGATCTCGTATCCCAGGTCGCCGGTGTAGCCGGTACGGGAAATCGTGACCGGGGCGCCACGGATCTTCCCTGTGGTAAGGCGGAAATACTTGAGCCCGCTCAGCTCCTGACCGCTCGCAAGCTCGAGGATCGCCCGGGCATTCGGCCCCTGAAGGGACAACGCGGCGGTCTTGTCGGACACGTCGTCGACCGTGACATCGAGCCCGGACGAGTTGAGATGCAGCCATCGGATGGTCGGGTCGGCGGCCGTCATGCGGAACGTGTTCTCGTCGAGCCGGGAGACGGTTCCGTCGTCGATCACTTTGCCGCGGGCGTCGCACCAGGGCGTATAGAGCACCTGGCCGACCTTGCACTTGGTCATGTCGCGGGTCACCACGCGGTCGAGGAGGCGGGCCGCGTCGCGACTACGGATCAGGTACTTGTAGAGCGGCGATACGTCGAACAAGGCCGCCGAGCTGCGGACTGCGTGATACTCGCGTTCGTGGCTCAGCTCGTAGGCGCTGGCGACGACGAAGCCGGCCCAGCGGCGCCACGCCTGCCCTTCCATGAGAGCGGCGGTGCGGGGATGGAACGGCGTCTCCTTCAGCACCCGCCGCCTCCGTGCGACTCGGCGGGCGCGAACACGACTATGACCTCGAGGTCTTCGGTGATCGTGTGGAACCGATGTGTGGCGCCGGCGGGCACGAACACGAGCGACCCTGGTCCGACGAGGTGGTCCTGGCCGTCGACCTGCAGCGTGGCGTGGCCGAGCAGCACGTGGTACAGCTCGTCTTCGCCGTGCGGGCGCTGCGGATCGTCGCTTTGCGCTGCGAGCCGGTACAGCCCGGCCGACATGGTGGGCATGCGCAGGAATTCGTAATAGCGCGAGCGCGCCTCTTTCTGACGCGCAATGACGTTGGTCAGCGTGAACACTTGGGCGCTCATCGGGGCCCCCTGTAGCCGAGTGCGGCCGAGACCCGGCTCGCGGCCGCGTGGAGGTGACGACCCAGCGTTTCCACCCGCGTGGTTGGGAAGCGAAGGCGGGGACCGCCCAGGCTGATCGCCGCCACGGGGCGCCCATCATGATCGCGCACGGCGGCGCCGATGGCGAGGTAGCCGCGCTCCAGCTCCTCGGCGGCGACGGCGAAGCCTTTGCGGCGAATCCGGTCGAGCTCGCGCTCGAGCGCGGCGGCCGAAACGATGGTCCGGTCGGTGTGTCGCGTGAGCCGAGTCCGGAGATAGTCGCGGCGCAGCTGGGTGGGGAGCAGCGCCAGCAGCGCTTTTCCCGTCGAGGTGGCGTGGATCGGCCAGCGCGTGCCGATTTCGGGGACCGCGCCGAGCAGCGCGCCCCCGGCCACTTCGTCCAGGATCAGCATGTCGCTGCCGACCGGCACCTCGAGGGTGGCGGTTTCGCCATTGGCGGCCGCCAGGGCCTGCAGCTCGGGTGCGGCCACCGAGCGGAGATCGCTGGCACGCGCGGCGCGGGCGCCCAAAGCGATGGCTTCGGGTCCGAGGCGATAGTGCTCGCGGGCCGCGTCGCGGACCACCATCCCTTCGCGTTCGAGCGTGGCGAGCAGGCGGTGGGCGGTGGCCTTGTGCAGGTGGGCGGCGCGCGCGAGGTCGGTGAGCCGCCATTCCGGCTGCGCGTCGGAGAACACCTTCAACAAGGCCACCGCGCGCGCGACAGCCTGCGTGCCCGGAATGGCCCGCGTCGTGATCACAAAGTGATACTTGGTCTCATGATGCGAGACAAAAGAACGTCCGCCGCGAAAACTGTCAAGAGTGCGCAAATTACCTGTGTGCGGATTGTTCTCGTCGCACTGCTTCCGGTCCTGTTGCCGGCCGTCGTGCTTGCACAGACCAAAGACCCGCGCACGCGGTTGTCGCTGGCCGAGCTGGAATCGCGTGCGCGCCGGGACTCCCTGGACCCGGACGCCCAGTACTTCCTCGCCCTCGGCTACGCGCGCAAGAAGCGTTGGGACGACGAAGCGCGGGCCCTCCGCGCGGCGTTGGCCATCAACCCGCGCTATACCCCGGCGTACGTCGCCTTGTCCTTCACGCCGTTTCAACGACGCTCGTCACTCGGCCGGGAGGTGGAGCGAGGGAAGGTCCCGATGGAGTGGCGGGACTCGTTGGTCGAATCGAGACGGCTGCTCCACCATGCTTTCCTGATCGACCCGCTCGCCGAGCTCGAGCCGCCCGACATCGATCAGCGACGCGAGGGGATCTCGCATGTGGCCCTGAGCCTGGAATTGCTGCGTCGGTACGGGAGTCGGCCGCTGGATTCGCTCCCGCCGTGGGTGTTGTGGTACCAGGGGATGAGAGCCGCGCGTACCGGCCGTCTCGAATGGGCGATCAAGAATTTCCAGGCCCTGGTGCGGCGGGCGGAGGCCATTGAACGAGACTCGATCATGCCATTTCCCGTCGGAACCAATGATTATCGCTACGTGCTTGCTGTTCTGTATGATCGCCAAGGGTGGCCGGGCGACGCGATCGCCCTCTACCAGCAGATCCTTGGAGGGGACCTCGGCTTCTTCATGGCGCACACGCGACTGGCGCGACTCTACCGAAACCAACGGATGTGGACCGAAGCCGTCCTCGAAGCGCAGCGAGCCGTCGAAACCAATCCCGAAGACGCCACGACGCGGCGTGAGCTCGGCGAGATCCTGTTGGCGGCGAACCGGCTGCAGGAGGCGGAGGTTACCGTGCGCGAGGCCGTGGCCATGAATGGCCGCGACCTGGGCACGCAGTATGTGTTAGGCGTGATCCTCGCGGTATCCGGTCAAAACGACGAAGCCAGAGTTGCGCTAAAACGGTTCCTCACCTATGCCCCGCACTCGCTCTATCAAGCACAGCTCACCGACGCAAAACAACGCCTGGCGGCGCTGCCGCCCTAACTCGCCGCGGCCGACTCCCGCCCTCCATACTGGCGCTCGATCTCGCGCGTGATGTGCATCGAGCAGAACTTCGGCCCACACATCGCGCAGAACTCGGCGGACTTGAAGTACTCGGCTGGGAGATCCTCATCGTGCAGCTCACGCGCGCGGGCGGGGTCGAGACTCAGCCGGAACTGCTCGTTCCAGTCGAACGCGTACCGCGCACGGGATAGCGCGTCGTCCCGATCACGGGCGCCGGCGCGGCCGCGTGCCACATCCGCCGCATGGGCGGCGATCTTGTAGGCAATCACGCCCTCCCGCACCTCTTCGGCATTGGGCAGGCCAAGGTGCTCCTTGCGGGTCACGTAACAGAGCATGTCGGCACCATGCCAGCCGATCATCGCCGCGCCGATCGCCGAGGTGATGTGGTCGTAGCCGGGGGCGACGTCCGTCACCAGCGGCCCGAGCGTGTAGAACGGCGCTTCGTGACAGATCTCCTTTTCCTTGCGCACGTTGATCTCAATCAAGTGCAGCGGGATGTGGCCCGGCCCCTCGATCATGACCTGCACGTCTTTCGCCCACGCCTTCTCGGTCAGCTCGCCCAGCACCTGGAGCTCGGCGAACTGGGCCCGGTCGTTCGCATCCGCAACTGAGCCGGGCCGCAAGCCATCGCCCAGCGACAGTGTGACGTCGTAGCGCCGTGCGATCTCGAGCACTCGATCGAAGTGCGTATAGAAGGGATTCTGGGCGTGATGCGCCGACATCCAATAGGCGTGCAGGCTGCCGCCGCGGCTGACGATGCCCGTCACGCGCCCGAGCGCCAACGGGACGTGCTCCCGCAGCACCCCGGCGTGGATGGTCATATAGTCGACACCCTGCTGCGCCTGATGCTCCACCATGTCGAGCAGGTCGTCGGCGGTGAGATCTTCGACTTTTCCGACCCCGGTCACCGCCTGGTAAATCGGGACGGTGCCGATGGGCACCGGCGAG
>DATFGN010000305.1:0-3743 GCA_035249405.1 Gemmatimonadales bacterium | reverse complement strand
GTTCGAACGGGTCGCGCGCGGCGAGATCTCAGCCAACACCGCGGCAAGTAAGACCCGGCGGGCGCTCCGCGATGCGGAGATTCCAGCGCCGCCGCCGCTTCCTGAGGGGCCGTTCCCGCTGATCCTCGCCGACCCGCCCTGGACCTTCGGCTCCCCCGACTCCGCCTTCGCCCCCGAACAGCACTACCCAACCATGAGCATCGAGGAGCTGAAAGCGCTGCGGCTGCCCGCGTCCGACGACTGTGCCCTGTTTCTCTGGGCGGTCAACTGTCTCCTCGCCGAAGCGTTCGAGCTTCTCGCCGCGTGGGGGTTCCGCTACCGCAGCAACCTCGCCTGGGTGAAGCCGTCGATCGGCCCCGGCGTCTGGCTGATGCAACGCCACGAACTGCTCCTGATCGCCACCCGCGGCCACGTCTCCCCGCCCGAGCTTGGCGCCCGCAGCGACTCCGTCATCCAAGCACCCCGCGGCCGCCACTCCGAAAAGCCCCTCGAAGCCTACGAGCGGATCGAGCAGATGTACCCCCACCTCCCAAAGCTCGAGCTGTTCGCGCGCGGCACCCCCCGCCCCGGCTGGACAACCTGGGGAAACCAAGCCAAGCCGCAGTCCAAGGGCGAGCAACAAACCCTCGACGACAATCAGGGCGAGAGCGAGTGAGCGGCGAGCTCACGCTCACCCTCCCAGACGCGCTGGTCGAGCAGATCGCGCAACGCGCCGCCGAGCTCGTGCTCGCGCAGCTCGCCGCCCCTGATGTCTCCTCGCCGTACCTGACGATCCCCGAGGCAGCGGAAGTGCTCCGCTGCAAGCGCCAACGGATCGACGACCTGCTCTCCGCGCGCAAACTCACCCGGGTCAAGGAAGGCCGCCGCACCCTCATCCTCCGCGCAGAACTCGAGCAATACCTTCAACGCGAACACGAGCGTCAGAACGCAGAACGCGAGCGCGGCGCAGGCGGCAGCCACAGCACGCCCACCGGCCTGCCACAGGCCGCGCACCACCGGCGGCGGGGCGATTCGCTAAGCAGCCGAACGAGAGCTACTGTCGCGAACCCGCGATGAGCCAGCGGCTCCAGAAGACGAAGACCCCCGGTGTGTACCGGCGCGGCAGCCGCTACGTCGTCACCTACCGCGACCAACACGGCACCCCGCGTAAACGCTCCGCCCGCACCCTCGCGCAGGCGCGCGACCTGAAGGCGGAACTCACCGCCGATCTGCGCCGCGGCGACTACCGCCACGAGACCCGCCTTAGCTTCGCCGACTACATGCAGGAGTGGATGCAGACCTTCAACGGGCGCACCAGCGCCGGTATCCGCCCCGAGACACTCAAGGACTACCACGCCGACCTCCGCCGTGACGCGCTCCCCTACTTCGGGCGGATGCAGCTCGCCGCGATCACCCCTCGCGACATCAAGAACTTCGCCGCCCTGCTCACCCAACGCGGGCTCAAACCGAGCAGCGTCCGCAACATCCTCGCCCCCCTCCGCGCCCTGCTCGCGACCGCCTACGAAGACGGCCTGATCCGAAGCAACCCCTGCACCGGCCTGCGCATCAGCCAACGCGTACCCGGCGACCAAGACCAGCGCCAATCCAAAGCCCTCACCGAAGACGAGCTACACGCGTTCCTGGCTGGACTGCCAGCGGAGTGGCGGTTGTTTTTCGAGTTCCTCACCCACACCGGCCTCCGCGTAGGCGAAGCCGTCGCTCTCACCTGGAAAGACCTCGACACCACCACACACCGCATCCACGTCCGCCGGCGCCTCTACCGCGGCCGCTTCGACACACCCAAATCCCGCTACAGCACCCGCAGCGTCCCCCTCAGCCCGCGCCTGCTCGAACGAATCCTCGCAACCCGCAACGACGCGGCCGACACCGCGCCCCTCTTTCCCTCCAAGATCGGCACGCACCTCGACCAATCCAAAGTGTTCAACCGCGTGCTCAAGCCCACCGCCCGTAAGGCCGGTGTGCCGTGGGCGGGCTTCCACACTTTTCGCCATACCTGCGCCACGCTGCTCTTCAAGCACGGCCTGAACGCAAAACAAATCCAAACCTGGCTCGGCCACCACTCCCCCGCCTTCACCCTCGCCACCTACGTCCACCTCATCCCCGACGACTTGCCAACTCCCGCATTCTTCGACGCAGTAACAAGCGGCGAACCAGCGGCACTGTCGGCCTGCGCGTCGTCAGCGACTCGCGCCACTCCCAAAACGGCTTTCCCGAGCTAGCTCGCTCTACTTACGGGCCGCCAACATGAGCGGTGGGCGCCCACCGGAGACCTTCGTCAGCCGACTCCGTACTGCTCTTCTGCGAGCGCTAGCAAGCCGGCGTGCTCGAGTTGTGCGAGCGGTGCCCGGAATGTCACGTGCACGACGCCGGGGTGGCGGCCGATTTCGATCGCCCCCGTCACCGTCGCGCGATTCATCACCTCGGGGACGCTCGATCCGAGCAACTTCGCGGCGCGCGCGAGGCCGTTGTCGGTTGCGGCGTTGAGGTCAGGGCCGGTCCCAACCACGGAGATCGGCAGCGTTTCTTCCAGCTCTTTGAGGCCCCATTCACGGCCGACTGCCTCGGCGCGACCGCGCTCGTCGGCGGTCAATGGCTGCGCGAGAAACGGTAGGTCTTCCGGGACGGGGAAGATTACGGGTCCGTCAAGATTGAGCTCCCGTAGTAGGTCGACCTCGAGTGTCGCGCGACCGGATACGTCGACGGTGTGGCCGGCGATTTCGCCGTCGCCTTGCATTGCGTGCATGTCGCCGAGATAGACGCCGGCGCCTTCGACCTTCACGGGGCAGACGAGGATCGCCCCCTCACGCACGGCGTCGATGTCCATGTGGCCGTCGGTGCGCTGCTCGAGTTGCTCGGCGGTGATCGCGAATGGGTGGCTAGCGCCGACGAGAAACGAGCCGAAGTCGCCGGCGTTGTGCGAGTCGGGCATCGCGACGGCCGGCATCGTCCCGCATTGGCCCAGGAAGGGGCGTGCGCGCATTGGCATGCCGACGATGTCGCTCGCCGCGAAGACGAGGATCGAGTTCTGCTGCGAGTGCGCCGGCACGGCACCGTATCGGCGTGCTTTCGAGCCGATTCGTTCGGCCGCTTCCGCGGGCACGGAGATGGCGATGCGGCGTGTTTGGTCGAACACGACCGTGTAGCCGTTGGTGAACGTAAACGGTGCCGCATCTGCCCCGCAGGCGTCGCACTTGACCGCGTTGGGGCCTGTGCCTTCGACGTGGGTCGGCGGGAACAAGAGCCCGCAGCCGGGGCACTTCCCTGCCACGTATGGATCGCCGAGATAGCGACCTTCCATGTGCCGGTCGTTGCCTGAGGCCCCCGCGATCGAGGCGATCTCGATCTTCGCGATTCGCAGGACGACGGCGTCGCCAACGCGTGCGCCGGCGACGGCTACCGGTTGCGTGACCTCGTGTCCGCCGCGGATCGCGGGGGTGATCATCGGCCCCCAGCACCCTGGTGCGGTCTCGGCGGTGATCCGGCCGCCGGGCTGTACAGGCCCGAGCATCGGCCGTCCGGGGTCAAGCGTTCCGTCGGTGAATACGTCAACGGCGATCTCTAGTGAGGCACCTGTCTCGACGGCCATGCGGTGACTCCTCCCGGGTGGCTCTTATGTCTATGTGGAGCTTAAAGAGTGCGTTGAAGCTCCTCCATGGGGGGTTCAGGCACTTTCCGCGCGCTGGGTGTGTTGGACCCTGCTATTGCGCCGCCGGCGAATGTCCGCCTAGCTTGAGGCGTGCGGA
>DATFGN010000304.1:0-15446 GCA_035249405.1 Gemmatimonadales bacterium | reverse complement strand
CCTGGCTGCAGCGGGCCGCCCAGCAGCGCATCGCGTGCCGCCCGCGCCGTGGCAAAGCGGCGCGCCGGCGACGGCTCGAGCAGTCGCGCAATCACGCCGCGCAGCGGCTCCCCCCCCGGCAGCACGGGCGGGACCGCAATGCGTCCTTCCTCTGTCATGAACTCGGCCGGCGGGCGACCCGTGACCAGATGTAGGAACGTGCCGCCCAGTGCGTACAGGTCGCTCGCCGGGCTCGCTTGTCCCATGTATTGCTCGTAGGGCATGTAGCCGTATGTCCCGACGATGCTCGAGCCGCTCTCCGCCGGCGCGCGGAACACGTGCCGCACCGCGCCGAAGTCCACCAGCACCGGGACGCCGCTCGGCCGCACCACGATGTTCGAGGGCTTGATATCGCGGTGCAGGATCGGCGGCACCCGCCCGTGCAGGTAATCCAGGATCCCGAGCAGCTCGAGGAGGAGGTCGAGCACACGGGTGGAGTCGAGCACGGCCCGGTCCTCGATCATGCGCGCCAGACTCACGCCCTCGATGAACTCCATCACGAGAAACGTGGCCGGCGTCCCGGCAACATCCGCGCGGAGCAGCTCGATGAAGGCCGGAATGCCCTCGTGGCGCAAGCCGAGCAGGACTTGGGCCTCGCGCTCAAACAGCTCGTAGCTCTTCAGGTCCGTCTGCGGTCGTCCGTACAGCGTCTTCAAGGCAACGAGTCGCCCGCCCGCGTCGTCCCGCGCCAGAAACGTTTGCGCAAACGCCCCTCGGCCGAGCGGTCGCACGACCTCGTAACGCCCACCGAGGCGCTGGCCCGGGGTCACATCCGGCGGCACGGTTTCCAAATACGGCGGTCGTGCTGGATTGGCAACCCAATCTGGTTGTCTTGTCTGCGGCCGCCGCAGGCGGCAGCTTAGGCACAACCTCTCCAGGAGAACCGCATGGATGAACGATCTCTCTTCACCGAGTTCTGGAGGAACGAATCCAAGACCACCCGCAAGGTGCTCGGCAGAATCCCCGAGGGCTCCGCTTATCGACCGGATCCGAAGTCGCGCACCGCGAAGGAGATCGCGTGGCAGATCGTGTGCGAGGAGCGGATGATCATCGAAGCGCTCGAGAACGGGAAGGCGGAGTGGGCACCGCCGCCGATGCCGGCCACGATGAAGGAAGTCGTCGATGCCTACGAGAAACAGGAAGCGGGAATAGTCCAACGGTGGAAGGCATTGCCCGCCGCGCGCTGGGACGGTACGCTCGAGTTCTTCGGCAAACAGCGGCAGGCATCACCGATGGCGTGGAGCTTCCTCTTCGACATCGTGCACCACCGGGGACAGATCACGACGTACCTGCGGCCGATGGGTTCGACGGTGCCGCAAATCTACGGGCCGAGCGGAGACGAGCCGTAGCGTGAAATCCATCATCACTGTGCGCGTCGGTGGGATCGCCCTCATCCTCGGCGCCATTGCCTTCATGGCCGTCTTCTCGTTCCTCGCGGCGCGCTTCGATTATCCCGCGATTCTCGACGGCCCGGCGAGCGTTGTCCTCCCGCGGCTGCTGGCAACCGGCAATGCCGGTCGCGCGGCGTGGGCGCTGTACGCGTTCTTGCCCCTCATCTGGCTCCCGGCCGGCGTCGGAGCGTACCGCGCGTTGCGCCACTCGCACCCGGGCGCCATGCTCCTCGCCCTGCAATGCGCCGTCCTGGCGGCGATCGCGATGATGCTCGGCCTCATGCGCTGGCCCAGCGTTCACTGGCACCTGGCGCAGCTGCAGGCGACCGCAACGCCCGAGCAACAGCAAGTCATCGCCGCCACCTTCGACGGGCTCAACACCTACCTGGGTAATTACATCGGTGAGTTTCTGGGCGAGCTCAGTTTCAACATGTTCTTCCTGCTGTCCGGGTGGGCATTGCTGCGGTCTCGTACAGCGCCGCGCTGGGTCGCTATAGCCGGTCTCGTGGTCGCCGGGGCGGGATTCGTGGGCATGGTTCGCAACGTCACCGTCGCCGTCAGCCCGGTGGCCGCCGTGAACAACTACCTGTTGCCGCTCTGGATGATCGTGTTCGGCGTCGTGCTGCTGCGCCATCACGCACCGGACACCACCGAGGCCCCATGACCGGCGGCCCGACCTCAACATTCACGTAAGGGTGGATCCATGAACGCACTCCGACTGACCACTACGACCGGTGTCGTCGTCCTTGCCGTATCGCTTGTCGCCCTGGCCGCCTGCGGGCGCACTACAAACGAAGGCGCATCGCCATCGGACCAATGCCCGGCACGTCTGGCGACCTTCGACACCCTCGACTACGACATCTTCAGTCACCAGAAGTGGGACCGCTTGTCTGAAAGTCATGCCAGCGACATCGTGGTCACGTGGCCCGACGGCCATGAAACAAACGGCATTGCCCGACACATCGAAGATCTGAAGGGCATGTTCGTCTACGCACCCAACACCAACATTGCCGATCATCCCATCCGCATCTGCTCCGGCGACTACACCGCGGTGACCGGTGTCATGACCGGAACGTTCTCGCAACCGATGCCCACCGGTGACGGCAAGACCATCGCCCCAACGGGCAAATCATTCCGGCTCACCATGGCCACGATCGGTCACTGGAACGGGACCACCATGGATCACGAATGGCTGTTCTGGGACAACCATGAGTTCATGCGCCAGATCGGCTTGGTCCAGTGAGAATCATTCCGTTCTGCCGCCTGCTCACGCTGGTGCTGAGCCCCACCGTGGCTGCGCGAGCCCAGACTCCCACGCTCGACAGTGTGGCCCGACTCGACTCGGCGTGGGCCCGGTCCTACGCGGTGCACGATACGGCGCTCGCCCAGGCACTGTACGCAACGGACCTGGTCGTCGTCGGCGGCAACGGCATGCTCAAAGACCGCGACCGCGAGCTGCGCGACGTGCGGCCGCAGGCGGGACTCACGATGCACTACTTCCGCACCAAGGACGTCAGTGTGCGGTGTTACCCCGGGGCCTGCGCGGTCGTCGGCGTCGCCGAATGGGAGTACGCGTTCAACGGGCGCGTGGACGCGACTCGTCGCCGCTACTCGGCGACGTATGTGCCCGGTGGACCGCTGGGCTGGCAGATGGTCACCTTGCACATCAGCACCGCGCTGGCGCCGTAGGCTCCAGTGGTACACAGCGGGTTTCTCTTGATCGTGGCCGTCTCAGGCCGCAGCTTAGGCGGCATGCGCACTCCTTACTCCGTCCTGCTGACGCTGATCCTGAGTCCCGCACTGCTCGGCGCTCAGACGCCGGTCGGCATCTTCACCACGCACTCAGACGTCGGCCGAGCCAAAGGCTCGGCGTCCTACGACCCGAAGCAGCAGGCCTATACGATCGCGGGCTCGGGTCACAACATGTGGGACACCCGAGACGACTTTCATTTCGTGTGGAAGCGGATCAGCGGCAACTTCATCCTCTCGACGCGGGCGCGCTTCATCGGCCGTGGCGTTGAGGAGCATCGCAAGATCGGCTGGACGATTCGCCCTTCGCTCGACACCTCGAGCGCACACGTGACCGCGGCGTTGCACGGCAACGGCTTGATGTCGCTCCAGTTTCGCCGCCAGACCGGTGCCATCACGGAGGAGGCGGCGTCCGCGGACAGCCTTCCCGATGCGGACGCGGTGATTCAGCTCGAGCGGCGCGATGGCGCCTACATCATGTCGGTCGCGCAATTCGGCGACACGCTCGTCACGCAGCAGCTCACGGGCGTTGCGCTCCCCGATACGGTGTACGTCGGTCTGTTCGTGTGCGCGCACAACGACTCCGTCACCGAGCGGGCCACGTTCACGAACGTCCGCATCACGACGCCGGCCAAGCGGGACTTCGTCCCCTACACCGATTACATCGGCTCGAACCTCGAGATTCTGGACCTGGCGACCGGGAACGCAACGATCGTGCACTCCTATCGCGGCTCGTTTCAAGCGCCTAACTGGACGCACGACGGGAAGGCGCTCATCTACGCGCAAGAGGGATTGCTCTACCGCTTCGATCTCGCCTCGCGCTCGCCTACGGCGATCAATACGGGCTTCGCCACGCGCAACAATAACGATCACGTCCTGTCGTTCGACGGCCGGATGCTGGCCATCAGTCACCACGCGGTCGAGGACAGCGGCGCGTCGATCGTCTACACAGTGCCGGCAACTGGCGGCACGCCAAAGCGCATCACGGCCAAAGGACCGTCATACCTGCACGGCTGGTCCCCCGACGGCCGGTGGCTCGTGTACGTGGGCGAGCGCAACGACTCGTTGGACATCTACAAGATCTCCGCCGCCGGTGGCGACGAGATCCGCCTCACGACCGCCCCGGGATTGGACGACGGACCGGAATACACCCCCGACGGCGCGTACATCTACTTCAACTCGTCGCGCAGCGGACGAATGCAGATCTGGCGCATGCGACCCGATGGAACCGGCCAGGAGCAGGTCACGAACGACGGCTTCAACAACTGGTTCCCGCACATCTCGCCCGACGGGAGGTGGATCGTCTACCTCGCGTTTGGCACGGACGTCGCGCCAGACGATCATCCCTTCTACAAGCACGTATCGCTACGATTGATGCCCATCGGCGGGGGACCGGTGCGCGTCATCGCTTACCTGTATGGTGGGCAGGGCACGATCAACGTCCCGTCCTGGGCCCCGGACGGGAAACGGTTGGCGTTCGTCAGCAACACTCACTCCTCCTCGATCGCCTCGACGTTGGGCGTGACGGTCGCGACGAGCCCGTCTCCGGCCCGAATGGCTCGGGCGGCGACACAGTTCCTGGAGAGCCTCAGGCCGGAACAGCGCCAGCAGGCGACGTTTGCCTTCAGCGACTCGGAGCGCACCCACTGGCATTTCATCCCGACCGAGCTGTTCAAACGGAAAGGACTCACGCTCGGTGAGATGACTGCAGCACAACAGCAGCCTGCGCGTGAGCTGTTGAGCGCGGGCCTGAGCCAGCGGGGCTACCTCACGGCCACGCAGATCATGGAGCTCGAAGCCATCCTCGGCGCCCTCGAAGCCGAGCGACGCGCGGCGCAGCCACCGGGCGACACGACTCCACAACCGCCGCGGTTTGTGCGCGATCCACTGCGCTACTTCTTCTCGGTGTTCGGAACGCCGTCCACGCACAACACCTGGGGTTGGCGGGTCGAGGGGCACCACCTGTCCATGCACTTCACCGTGGTGGACGGGACGCTCGTGGCTGGCGCGCCGACCTTTCTCGGATCCAATCCAGCGGAGGTCCGGAGCGGCCCAAAGCAAGGGACGCGCATCCTCGCTGCCGAAGAAGACTCGGCGCGCGCCCTCCTCGAATCGCTCGATTCCGCCCAGCGCGCCACGGCGATCATCAATACGACCGCCCCGAACGACATCGTCACCGTCGCGAGCGTCAGGATCGATCCCCTGTCGCCGGTAGGGATTGCGGCCTCCGCGCTCACCACCAGCCAGCGCGCGCTATTGAAACACCTCGTCGACGTCTACGCCGGCCTCATGGCCGACGACATCGCCGCCGACCGTCTGGCCAGGATCGAGCAGGCGGGATGGGACCACGTCGCGTTCGCCTGGGCGGGCTCACTCGAGCGGGGACAGAAGCACTACTACCGGGTGCAGGGACCGACCTTCCTGATCGAGTACGACAACACGCAGAATGACGGCAACCACATTCACTCGGTCTGGCGGGATTTCCATGGCGACTTTGGCGCGGACCTGTTGCGCGACCACGTCCATGGAACGCCGCACAACGATTGAGAACAAGGAGTTGCCGTGTCACATCTCACGTTCGGTGTTGTGGCCGGGTTGGTGTTTGGCACGCTCGCCGTGGCCTCCATGCTCAGACTCAGCTTCCCCGACAAGCGCGCCGCGCTGACTGCCGCGTTCGTCGACCGGTTCTGCATCGGGCTGGTGATCGGCGTGGTGAGTCTCCCCTGGCCGTCCTGGGTCATCGGTCTTGGCTTCGGCCTGCTCCTGAGCCTCCCGTCTGCGATCATTACCAAGGCATGGGCACCAATTCTCGTGTTTGGTATGATTGGCGGAGTCGTCATTGGCATTGTCTTGCCGCTCGTGGTCCGCTAGACCGGCATTCAACCCTTGGCCGCAGTGACGCTATCCAATTCCGCGACCACAGCCCGGGCGTCCCCATGACCAAACTGATCCTTCCATTCGTCTGCCTCGTCGCGCTGACGGGGAGCCAGCGCCCCGCGCCGGCACGCAATGTGACCGTTTATCGCGACCGCTACGGCGTCCCGCATGTCTTTGGCAAGACCGATGCGGACGCGGTGTTCGGATTCGCCTACGCCCAGGCGGAAGACCACTTCTTCCGCATCGAGGCGAACTACATCCGGGCCATTGGCCGCGCCGCGGAAGTCTATGGCGAGAGTGCCGTCCGCAACGACCGCATCAATCACGCGCTCGAGATTCCGCGCCTGGCACGCGAGGAATACCGCCGCATGCCAGCCAAGGTGCGGGCGCTGGTCGACGCCTTTGCCGAGGGCCTCAACTTCTACCTGGCCAACCATCCCGACGTCCATCCGCGGTTGCTCACCCGGATGGAGCCGTGGTATCCGCTCGCCTTTATCCGCTACAACTATTTTCAGAACGGATTCCTCTATGGCACGGGACTCACGCGGGAAGAGTTGCAAGTGGCAGACCGTGACTCAGCGATCGAGGCCAATACCGGCTCGAACGGCTGGGTCGTCGGCGCGGCCCGCAGCGCCAGTGGCCATCCCCTGCTCTTCATCAATCCGCATCTGCCGTTCTTCGGCAGCGGCCAGGTTTACGAAGGACACGTGCACAGCGAGGAGGGCTGGGACTTCACGGGATACACGCGCTTTGGTTTCCCCTTCCCCTACGTCGGCCACAACGCCTACCTCGGCTGGGTCTCGACCGACAACAACGCCGACCAGGCCGACGGCTATATCGAGACCTTCGACGACTCGACCAACCCGCTGGCGTATCGCTACGGCACCGGCCACCGCATCGCCGTGGCCTGGCAGGACACGATTCGCGTCAAGACCGACAGCGGAACCGTGCAGCGCGTGTCGACGCTGCGCAAGACGCACCATGGTCCGGTGTTCGGGCGGCCAGGCGGCAGACAAATCGCCGTCCGCATGGCGAAGCTCGACGGCGACGGCTGGCTCGGCGAGTGGTACGCGATGACGCGGGCGCGGAACCTGGCGGAGATGAAACGGGCCATGGCTCCGCTCAACATGCTGTTCGGCAACGTCATGTACGCCGACCGGGACGGACACACCTGGTACCTGTACAACGGCGCGGTGCCGCGTCGCGCTGCGGGGTTCGACTGGCAATCCCCCGTCGATGGCAGCAATCCGGCGACCGAGTGGCAGGGCTATCACACCATGGACGAGCTGCCCCAGCTGACCGATCCCGCCACCGGGTGGATGCAGAACTGCAACACATCACCGTTCCTGCTCACGAGCGATGGCAATCCGGACTCGACCCGGTTTCCCCGCTACATGGTGACCGACCGCGACAACCCGCGTGGGCTCCTCTCGCGTCGCATTCTCGCCAGCACCCCCCGGTGGACCTTCGAGCAGTGGGCCACAATCGCGTTCGACACGCGCGTCGTCATGGCGGACAGCCTGCTACCCCAGCTGATCCGGGACTATTCGAACCTGCCCGCAGACAGCTCCGAAAGTGGACGCCGGCTCAAAGCGGCGATCGACACGCTGGCCGCCTGGAATCATCGCGCGGATACCAATTCGGTCGCGACGACGCTGTTCGTGTTGTGGCACGACATGCTCGACGATCAGCAGGACTCCTTGCCGCCCGCGGCTCGGCTCGCGCGCCTGAGCCAGGCGCAGGACACCCTGCAAGCCCGCTTTGGACGCTGGACGGTCCGGTGGGGCGAGGTGAACCGGTTGCAACGCACCGATGAAGCCACGGATCAGTCGTTCGCCGATGACCGGCCCAGCGTAGCGGTACCCGGCGTCGGCGGGTTCGACGGTGCCGTCTTCACATTCTATGCGGACGGCGCCCGCGGACAGAAGGCGCGCTACGGCGTCGGGGGTGGCAGCTACGTGAGCGTGGTGGAGTTCGGTCCCCAGGTCCGGGCGCTCACGATCCACACATTTGGAGCGAGCGGCCACCCGGAATCGCCGCACTTCTTCGACCAGGCGCCGCTCTACGCGTCCGGGAAATTCAAGCCGGGCTGGTTCACGCTGGCTGAGATCCAGGCGAATGCGGAGCGGTCGTATCGGCCTGGCGAGGAGCGGTGATTCGCACCGTTCACTGGATCGCCCTGCTGACCCTCGTCGCCGCGCCCGGCGCGGCGCAGGCACCGCGCCAGCGCACCTATGCCAATCCGATCGACATCGATTACCGCTACAATTTCGAGCAGCTGAACCAGGGCATCTCGTATCGATCCGGCGCCGACCCCGTGATCGTCGTGCAGCGCAGCACCTACTACCTCTTCGAGACCATCGGCGACGGGTATTGGGAGTCCTCGGACCTCGGCACCTGGCGCCACATCACGCCGTCGCGCTGGCCGCTGACCGACATCGTGGCTCCCGCCGCTTTGTCAGTGCGAGACACCATTTACCTCCTGCCGAGTATCACATCCCCGCTGCCGATCCTGATGCTCACTGCGCCCAAGACGGGGCGCGTCGAGTTCTACAATCGGTTGCTCCCCTGGTTGCCGAACGCGCGCGCCCGCGAGGCGGACGTGCTCGCCAAGCCGGACTCCGTCCAACCCGGTCCCTGGGACCCGCAGTTCTTCCACGACCCTGACACCGAGCGCTGGTTCCTCTATTGGAACTCCTCCAACGCGTATCCGTTGCACGTCATCGAGCTCGACAAGACCAAGCGTCTCGCATACAAGGGAACGCCGCGCTGGTTGTTCGGACTCGATCCGTCCCAGCATGGCTGGGAGCGATTCGGCCCGGATCATCGCGACTCGACGACCCGTCCGTTCATTGAAGGCGCCTGGATGACCAAACACGCGGGCCGGTATTACCTGCAGTACGGCGCGCCCGGCACGGAGTACAACGTCTACGCGACCGGCGTCTACACGGGCGACAACCCCCTCGGCCCCTTCACCTATGCCCCCTACAATCCGGTCGCGTACAAGCCTGGCGGTTTCGTGCAGGGCGCTGGTCACGGCAACACGTTCCAGGACGTGTACGGCAACTGGTGGAATACGGGCACGCCCTGGATCGGGGTGAACTGGAATTTCGAGCGCCGCATCGGCCTGCACCCGGCGGGCTTCGACGCGGACGGCCAGATGTTCGTCGACACCCGCTTTGGTGACTTCCCGCACTGGCTGCCGACCAAGTCGTGGCGCACGAGCGAGGAGCTGTTCACGGGCTGGATGCTGCTGTCCTACCGCAAACCCGTCACCGCGTCGTCGACTCGCGACCGGTTTGCCGCCGCCCGAATCACCGACGAGAATCCCCGCACCTTCTGGGTCGCCAAGCAGAACCGACCCGGCGAGCGGCTCACGATCGACCTCGGCCGCGTGTTCGACGTGAAGGCGATCCAGGTGAACTACGCCGACTACCAGTCGGGCGTCTATGGCATTGACTCGGGCGTGGTCACGCGGTTCCGGCTGTGGGCGTCGCTGGACGGTCGAGAATGGGCGATCGTCGGGAACCTGTCCCGAGAGCAGCGCGATCGGCCCAACGCGTACGTCGAGATGGCGACGTCGACGCGGGCACGCTTCGTCCGTTACGAACACATGCATGTCGGCGCGGCCAACCTCGCCATCAGCGACATCCGCGTGTTCGGCCTGGGATCGGGACCGCGACCGGCGACGCCGTCAGCGCTCACCGCTCGGCGCGATACGGACCAGCGCAATGCGATCATCACATGGCGGTCCGTGCCTCGCGTGGTGGGCTACAACGTGCGCTGGGGGATCTCCCCGACCAAGCTGTACCAGACCTACCAGCGCTTTGCGGACCAGAGGACCACGCTCGAGCTGCGGGCGCTGACGGTGGGGCAGGCCTACTGGGTGGCGATCGAGAGCTTCGACGAAAACGGTGTGTCCGCGCTGAGCGCGGCCGTGCCGATCCGCTGAGGCCTGATTGTTGCGGGGACATCGAGGGCATGCTGATCGGAGCCGCTCAGTGTCGGTGACCAAAGCCGTGCGGCGCGGCCTCATCCTGCTGCTCTGCGCCTGCAGCGACTCGCTGCCGCCGCCACCGCCCCCGCCGCCGCCCCCAACCGTGGATCAGGTGGGCCAATGGTCGGCCGTCCAGCCTGCCCCCGTCATCCAGCTCCACGTCCACCTCCTGCTCGATGGCAAGGTGCTGACCTGGGGCCGGGTGGGCGATCCTCAGGTGTGGGATCCGGCCTCCGGGTCGTTCACGGCGGTCCCGTCACCCTCGCTCCTGTTCTGCGCCGGCCACGACTTCCTTCCCGACGGCCGGTTGTTCGTGGCGGGCGGGCACATCACGGACCTGCACGGCTTGCCCAATGCGAACGTGTTCGACCCGGTGACGAAGACGTGGGAGGCGCTGCCGGCGATGGCCGCCGGGCGCTGGTATCCCACCAACACCACCCTGCCCAACGGCGACGTCCTGGTGCTCGCGGGCACCGACACCGCCGGCGCCAACGTCCTGATCCCCGAAGTGTGGAATGGCACGAGCTGGCGTCAGCTCACGGGAGCGAGTTTCCCGCTGCCGTTCTATCCCCGTTCGTTTCTCGCACCGGATGGCCGAGTGTTCGTGGCCGGCGAGGATCAGCAATCGATGTGGCTCGACGTCACGGGCGTAGGCGGCTGGAGCGGTGGCCCGGTGCGCGTGTTCGGGAACCGGAATTATGGATCCGCCGTGATGTACGCGCCGGGCAAGATCCTCTATGCGGGCGGCGGGGACCCGCCTACCTACACGGCGGAGATCATCGACCTCAACGAGCCCAACCCGCAGTGGCACGCGACCGGGTCGATGAAGTTCGCGCGGCGCCAGATGGACGCCACGCTGTTGCCGACGGGCGAGGTCCTCGTCACCGGTGGCACCTCGGGCAGCGGTTTCAATAATCCGGCGGGCGCCGTGCACATCGCGGAAACCTGGAATCCCACAACCGGGCGGTGGACGCGGATGGCGGCCAACCAGGTGACCCGGATCTACCACGGCACGACCCTGCTGCTGCCGGACGGCCGCCTGCTGCACACCGGCTCGGGCGACGCATTCGGCACGGTGAACGAATTGAATTTCGAGCTGTACTCACCGCCCTACCTCTTCCAAGGCGGGACGCGTCCGACCATTACGAGCACGGTGCCGAGCGTCGTCGCGTACGGGGAGACGGTCGTCGTCACCATGCCCGACGCCGCTGCCATCACGAAGGTGAACCTGATCCGGTTCGGATCGGTGACGCATGCCTTCGACCAGAGCCAGCGGCTCGTTCCCCTGACCTTCTCGCTGGGAGCGAACGGTGTGACGGTCACCTTCCCGGCGTCCGGAGCGATCGCCCCACCGGGGCCGTACATGCTCTTTCTGGTAAATGGTTCCGGCGTACCATCAGCAGGAAAGATCTTGCTGCTGCGGTGAGGCATTCGTCAAAGGAAATTCACTCTTCCTTCATTGGTACCTCGTAGAGATGACGGCGACCTGGTTCGGAGCGCGCCGTGTCGTCTACGAAGGGATTGTTCAAGTTGGGGGGAGTGGGGTTCGTTCTCAGCGGACTGTTGTTCCTGCTGAGAGCCATCCTCGACTTGACGGCCGGTGAGCCGCCCTTAGATAGCGTCGAGATCCCGTCATGGGTGGCAACGCATCGGCTGATCATCAGTCTCGACAGCGAGATCCTGTTTTTCGCAGCCGTGGCGCTGATCCCTGCGGCCATAGCCCTCTACTCTTATCTCGTCGACGTCGACCGACCCAAGGCGGCGTTCGGGTGTGGGATGCTCGCGGTCGTTGTCCCCGTCATCATGGGATCACTCGTCGTGCACGGGCGTCTCGTTTATCCCACTTTCGGCATCCGGGCGGCGACGCCCGATTTCGCAGCGCTGGTGCTCGGTGTCTTCTATGGCGGAATGCATGCGGTCTATCTCCTGATGGCGGGCGCCACCTTGCTTCTGAGTCTGGCACTCAAGCGTGCTGCGCTCGGAAAGCCCGTAGCCTATCTGGGGTTCATCACCGCCCCGCTCGATATCGCGGCAGGATATCCCGATGGCATCGGGCCCACGCGCATGCTGATGACCCAGGTGTTCTTTGCGGCGTGGTTCGTGGCCGTAGGCCTGCTGCTCTATCGCATGAGAGCCCGAGTAACGATCTAGCCGTCTGGCGAGATGGCGTGAGTTGATGCATCGTTGCGCCTCATGTCTCCACTCCTCGCCGAGGTTTTCGGCACCGCGATCCTGGTCATGCTGGGCGACGGCGTCGTCGCCAACGTCGTCCTCAATAAGACCAAGGGAAACAACTCCGGCTGGATCGTGATCACCGCGGGCTGGGCACTCGGCGTTACCATCGCCGTCTACGCCGTGAACCGCATCTCGGGCGCCCACATCAACCCGGCGGTGACCATCGCGCTGGCCTCCATCGGCGCCTTCCCCTGGGCGAAAGTCCCCATGTACATCGTCGCCCAGGTCGCCGGCGGATTCCTGGGCGGCGTCATCGTGTGGCTCGCCTATCTACCGCACTGGAAGGCGACGAAAGACCAGGAGAGCAAGCTGGCGGTGTTCTCGACGGCGCCCGCGATCCGTCAGCCGGGCGCCAATCTCGGCTGCGAGATCATCGGCACCTTTGCCCTCGTGCTCTCGCTGCTTGCCGTGCTGTCACCCGGCAACCTCGTGCCGGGCTCGGACCTGGCGAAGGGATTCGGTCCCGTGCTCGTGGGCGTGATCGTGATGGCCATTGGGCTCTCCCTCGGCGGCCCCACAGGCTACGCGATCAATCCCGCGCGCGACCTCGGGCCGCGCATCGCCCACGCCGTGCTGCCCATCGCCGGCAAGGGCGGCTCCGACTGGGACTACGCTTGGATCCCGATCGTCGGTCCCATCGTGGGCGGGGTGCTGGGCGCCCTGCTCTACCAGGTCGTGTGGAAGGCATGAAGCACATCCTGGCCCTCGACCAGGGCACCACCAGCTCCCGGGCGATCGTCTTCGATCATGCGGGCACCATCGTCGCCGTCGCCCAGAAAGAGTTCCCGCAGATCTTCCCCAAGCCGGGCTGGGTGGAGCACGACCCGACGGATATCTGGTCCTCCCAATCGGGAGTGGCGGCCGAGGCGCTCGCGAAGGCGAATCTCGGCGCGGCCGACGTCGCCGCCATTGGCATCACGAACCAGCGCGAAACCACTCTGGTGTGGGATCGGGCCACGGGACATCCCGTCCACAATGCCATTGTCTGGCAGGACCGCCGCACGGCGCCCATGTGCGATCGCCTGCGGGCGCGCAAGCTCGATCGCGTGATCCGCAAGAAGACGGGCCTGGTGATCGACGCGTACTTCTCCGGCACCAAGGTGCAGTGGATTCTGGAAAATGTGAAAGGCGCACGCGCCCGGGCTAAGGCGGGCGAGCTGGCGTTCGGCACCGTGGACTCGTGGCTCATCTGGAATCTCACCGGCGGCCAGGTGCACGTGACCGACGCGAGCAATGCCTCGCGCACGATGCTGTTCGACATCGGGAAGGGCGACTGGGACGATGAGCTGCTGAAGATCTTCGCGGTGCCACGCTCGATGCTGCCCGATGTGCGCTCCTCGAGCGAGGTGTACGGCCAGACCACGCTGTTCGGCGCTCCGATTCCGATCGCCGGCATCGCCGGGGACCAGCAGGCGGCCCTGTTCGGCCAGGCGTGCACGCAGCCGGGCATGGCGAAGAACACGTATGGCACGGGCTGTTTCATGCTGATGAACACCGGCACGAAACGGATCGCCTCGAAGCACAACCTGCTCACCACTGTCGCATGGCGCATCGGCAACCGCACCGAGTACGCCCTCGAGGGCAGCATCTTCATCGCGGGCGCGGTCGTGCAATGGCTGCGCGACGGGCTCGAGTTCTTCCGGAACTCGCCCGACGTGGAAGCGCTCGCCGCCAGCGTCCCCTCCTCCGACGGCGTCTATCTCGTCCCGGCCTTCGCGGGGCTCGGCGCGCCGCACTGGGATCAGTACGCGCGCGGCACGATCGTGGGCCTGACTCGCGGCACGACCAAGGCGCACATCGCCCGGGCGGCCCTGGAAGGGATCGCGCTGCAGACGATGGACGTCCTGAAGGCAATGCAAGCCGACGCCGGGATCCGTCTCAAAGAGCTGCGCGTCGACGGCGGCGCGAGCGCCAACGACCTGCTCATGGGCCTGCAGGCTGATCTATTGAATGTGCCGGTGGTGCGGCCCAAGGTCGCCGAGACGACGGCGCTCGGCGCGGCCTACCTCGCGGGACTCGCCGTTGGCTACTGGAAGAATCAGGCGGACATCGCGCGGCAATGGCAGGTCGATAAGCGCTTCACCCCCGCCATGAAAGCGGCGACCCGGAACCGGATCGCCAAGGACTGGGAGCGGGCGCTCGGCCGGGCGAAGGCTTGGGAAAGCTCGGCGCGCTCGTAATCCTCGTGGCCGCCTGCGCGCGGCCCGATGTCCCAGCCGGCGACTGGCGCGTCGCTGGAGGCGATCCCGGCAACACCCGCTATTCCTCACTCGACCAGATCAATCGCACCAACGTCGCCCAGTTGCAGCCGGTATGGACGTATCACACGGGCGACATGCCTCAGGGGCATTCCGAGATTCAGGCCACGGCGATCGTGGTCGATGGCGTCCTCTTTGCGACAACGCCCGCGCTCGCCGTAATCGCGCTCAAGGGCGACAGTGGCACGTTGATGTGGCGATTCGATCCCTTCGAAACCCGCGAGCGCGCGTCCCACGTCAACCGCGGTGTCGTCTACTGGAAGCGGGGCGGCGACCAGCGAATCTTCTTCACCGCGGGTCGCCGGCTGTACGCGCTCGACGCCAGGACCGGCCGTCCCATCACCACGTTCGGTGACTCCGGGTCGATCGACCTCGCGGCGGGGTTCGATCGCGACGTGAGGGAAGCGTACCTGGCGGCGACCAGTCCCGGCGTCGTCTACCAGGACGTGCTCATTCAGGGAACGCGGGTGGGAGAAGAAGAAGGCTCGGCGCCGGGTGACGTACGCGCCTACGACGTGCGCACAGGAGCGATCCGCTGGACCTTTCACACCATCCCTCGTCCCGGTGAATTCGGCTACGACACCTGGCCGGCGGAGGCCTGGCGAAGCGCCGGCGGGGCCAATTCCTGGCCCGGCATGTCGGTCGATCCAAAGCGCGGCATCGTCTTCGTTCCCACGGGCTCAGCCACGCCGGACTTCTACGGCGGCGACCGCATCGGCGCGAACCTGTTCGCGAACTCGCTCATCGCCCTCGACGCCTTCACGGGCGAGCGCATTTGGCACTTCCAGACGGTGCATCACGACCTGTGGGATCGCGATCTCCCCACGGCGCCCAACCTCGTCACCGTCACGCATGGGACGCAGCGCATCGACGCCGCCGCGCAGATCACCAAGAGCGGAT
>DATFGN010000303.1:0-2514 GCA_035249405.1 Gemmatimonadales bacterium | reverse complement strand
TGATCGGCTCATTGATCAAGGGGCGGGCCCCGGAAGTGAATTGGGTGCTGCCCGACGAGCTGCGCCGCGAGGCGCGCCGCTCGCCCACCATCGCCGCCAATCCCGATCAGATGGGGACGTCGCTGCTCCGTGCTGAAAAGCTCGAGATGGTGCCCGACCCGCTGCGTGCGGACCTGCGCACGCTCGTGGCGCTCGCCAACGCCCGCTACGCGCTCGTGCCCGCGGCGCTCGTCTACCGGCGCACGACAGGATCCACCAATCCGCGCATGGCGACCGCCGAACTATCGATCGTCCTGGTCGACGCGCGGCTGGGTCGCATCGGATGGCGCACGGTCGCGCGCGGCGACGGCGAGGATCCCTGGAGTGCCCTCACTCGGGCGGTCAAGGCGCTGACACCCGGACTGCCGTGACGTCGCCCGTACGCGAGGCGACGCTCATCGCGGGAGACGGTATCGGGCCGGAGATCACGGAGGCCACGTTACACGTCTTGGACGCGCTCGGCGTCCGGTTCGATTGGGACGAGGAATATGGGGGGATGAGCGCGGTGGAGAAGGCGGGCACGCCGCTGCCCAACGCCACACTCGATTCGATCCGCCGCACCAAGCTGGCGCTCAAAGGCCCGCTCACGACACCGGTGGGTGGTGGCTACCGGTCGGTGAACGTCGCGCTGCGGCAGGAGTTCGATCTGTACGCCAACGTGCGGCCAACCAAGACCATCGTGCCCGGCGGGCGCTACTCGGGCATCGACCTGGTGATCATCCGGGAGAACACCGAGGGGCTCTACGTCGGGCTGGACCACACGTTCCGCGTCGGCGACGATCCGAAGGCGGTCGCGCAGGCGACTTCGGTGATGACTCGCGACGGCAGCCGCCGCATCTGCCGCTACGCGTTCGAGTACGCCAAGACGCACGGCCGCAAGAAGGTGACGATCGTGCACAAGGCCAACATCCTCAAGGCGACCTCCGGTCTGTTCCTCGAGACCGGCCGGCTCGTGGCCAGGGACTACGAGGGTGTGATCGCCTGGGAGGACAAGATCGTCGACAATACGGCGATGCAGCTGGTGATCAACCCGCAGCAATTCGACGTGATCGTGACGACGAACCTGTTCGGCGACATACTATCCGACGAGGCGGCCGGCCTGATCGGGGGTCTGGGTCTGGCACCCGGAGCGAACATCGGGGTGAAGGCCGCGATCTTCGAGGCCGTGCATGGCTCGGCTCCCGACATCGCGGGGCAGGGCGTGGCCAATCCGACGGCGCAAATGCTCGCCGCGGCGATGATGCTGGATCACGTGGGGGAGCGCGAGGCGGGCGAGCGCCTGCGCCGCGCCATCGAAACGACGATCGTGCAGGACAACGTGCGGACCAAGGATCTGGGGGGCAGTGCTTCTACGACCGATTTCGCGCGCGCCGTGGCCGCTCGGACCTAGCCACGCCTGCGCCAAGTGCGGCGACATGGTCCCGGGCCTCGCGGTGGGGGGTATCTGTTCCGAGTGCTGGAGGACGCTGCAGCGCCGGGCCGCGCGCCTCAGCCGCTGGGTCGGGATGGGCACCACGCTGCCGTTCGCCGTTTACCTGACGTTGACGCTGCCCGCGCAGCGGAGCGCCCGGTTGATGGGCCTCGTGGCCGTGTTGATCTGGTACATCCTGTCGTCTCTGATAACGAGACGCGTTGCGATGGAGTGGATGAAATGAGAAAGACGCTATCGGCCATCAGCCGTCGGCTCTCAGCTGCGGCGGTGATGGGTGGGTTGCTTGCCCCGAGGCTCGCCTCACAGACGTCGCTTTCCATCTATAGCGATGGGCGAGTCGTGGTGCGGAAGACCCTACCGCAGGCGCTGCAAAAGGGGCGCAATCAGCTCACGCTGCAGATCGACGGCCTGGATCCCGCTACGCTGTTTTCGCCGGATACGGCCGTGACCGTGGCGAGTGCCACCGTGCGCTATCCAACCGGTCTCGCCGACGCGATGGCGCGCGCGGCGGGGAAGAGCATCTCATTCGTGCGAGCCAAGGGCGACACCGTTCAGGCGACGGTCGTTCGGGTGGACCCGCCGCAGTACCGCCTTGCCGATGGCCGGATGCTCCTGTCGCAGCCGGGAGAGCCGCTGATTCCGGCGGAATTGGTCCGGTCGTCCATGGAAGCCTCGGTGACCGTCGACGCCACCCGCAATCGATCGAGCACCCAGATCGCCTACGTTGCCCAAGGCGTGACGTGGGAGGCGACATATCAGGCCCTGATCGGCGGCACCCAGGCCACGATCGGCGGCGCCGCAACGGTCACCTCTCAAGCGCTCCGCTCGGATTCCGCGGATATCCAGCTTGTGGCGGGGTCGATCAATCGGACTCGTGCCAAACAGCCACAAGCGTACGAGGGTGCACTCCGTGGGCGTGTAGCCGCAGTGGCAATGGAGGCCATGCCGGAAGAACAAGCGGTGGGGGAGACGCACGTTTACGCGCTACCCACCAGACTCGCTCTCGAGCCGGGCGTACCCATGACAACCGCCCTCTTCCCCCG
>DATFGN010000302.1:0-2047 GCA_035249405.1 Gemmatimonadales bacterium | reverse complement strand
GGCTCGTTCGGATCGACTCCCGCGACGCCCGCGACGCCGAGGAGCTGTTCGACGTCGTCATAGTACGGCGCCAGATCGGCATAGCGGATCGGCCAGGACGGAGGAGCGTCCGCCCCGGTCTCGAACTGACTCGTCAGATCGAAATCCTGTTCCCGGAAGCGCATCGACGCGGCCCCATAGAACACCGACTTGCCACCCACGACATCGTCGGGATAAATGGTCGAGCGTCCGAGACGCGTCTGCTGGTAGTACGGCGATGCGCTGCGATACTTGCGGTCGACGAGAATCTGCTTCGCATCCCAGGCGGAATCGTCACGATCGACCCAGCGACCGCGTTCCAGAAGCAGGACGCGCAATCCCGCTTCGACCGCGGGCAGCGCGGCCAGACTGCCGCCGAACCCGGTCCCGATCACGACGACGTCCCACACGTCACCCATCCACATCCTCCGCCTTGGGCTGCGATTGAGGAGCTGAGGACGGTGCGCGCCCGTCCGCAGGAAAGCTAGCGGGCCGTGCGCCCGATCAAGCGCCCGGCCAGACGGGCGGTTCGCCCACGGAGGGAGGCCCGGCTTCCGCGAACAACGGCTGGCGTCGGATCAGCCGATAGGCGATCAGGATGACGGCTGGGACGACGATGAGCACGAGCAGGATCCAGCTTGGGATGTTGAGCAACTCCCCGAACCAGGCATACGCGAGGAATCCGGGGATACGGCCGACCAGTGTGGCCACCATGAAACGCCACAGTGGATACCGGTACAGGATCGCGAGAATCCGGGCCGGCCAGAAGGGCAGCGGCGTCACCGCGGCGATCACGATCATCCAGAACGGCGAGTAGCCGAACAGCTTGATGCTCCACCGCACGGAGGGGCGGTTCCGCAGCCGCGCCAGCCGCTCCAACCCGAGCACCCAAGCGTACACGTGCCAATTGATGTACTCCGTGTACATGTAGCCGGCCGTCGCCACCGCAGTCACCGCCCATACCGGTTCCCACTTCGCCGCTTCCATGATCACCGGCTCGAACATCGTTGGAAGAATCGGACTCAGGGGACTGTTGGACGGGAGGGAGAGAACGGCGAGCCAGACCAGCGTGACGGACCCGGGTACGAACAGCACGATCGGAATCCCCAGCAGCGCAACGGCGCCGGTCGCCCACAGGAACAGGTCCCAGCGTCGATCACCGCGCTGCCGAGTCCAAAACGACCGAACGCGGGCGAGCCAGCCGGGTGCTGGTGGGGGAGCCGTGGTCATGGTAATGGACACCTCTGACACATCCAACGTCACGCGATGCCCCCCATCTCAAGTGTCCATCAAGCGTCGGCGGCTGTACGATAGCGCTCGACGCGACCATGCGTCACCATCTCCTGGAGCAGCACCGCTTGCGCAATCGGTGCCGCGAAGGCATAGCCACGGGACTCGGCAGTCAGCCAGCGATCCCACTCGAGTCGATCGAGCGCCTGGTTGACACTCGTTGGCTCGAGCCCCGTCGCGCGCGTCAGCCGGTCCGCACTGACCCGGTCACCGAGCGCCGCGGCCGCCGCGAGCACTTCTTGCTCGACCGTCGGCAGGCGGTTGAACTCGAGGCAGATCGCCCCGATCACCGCCGGCGGCAAATCGCCGGGCAGCGAGTCGACGAGCGTGCGCCGTTCGCTCGGCCACGCCGGAGCCTCCGCCGACAAACGAAACCCGTCGGCGATCGCCGCCAGCATGGCGGTGGCCAAGAGCGCCACGCCCGCCGTGTCGCGCTCGAGCCTGCGGACGAGACGAGAGACCTCCTCGTCGCTGTAGCGCGGCAGTGACCACCGGGCTAGTGCGCTCAAAGCCTCAGCATCGAGGCGACCAAGCCGGATCGTCTCACCCGAGAGATCCCGGCCGATGTGCGCCCGCAATGACTCCACCCAGTCCAAGGTGTGTCGGGCCGTCGCCACACAGAGCACCAACAGAACCGGTCGATCCGCGAAATCGCGCGCCAGCTGAGCGAGCGAGCCCATCGTGGCAGGATCCAGATCGTGCGCATCGTCCAGCGCCAGCAACACGGGTTGCTCGGAGG
>DATFGN010000301.1:0-7223 GCA_035249405.1 Gemmatimonadales bacterium | reverse complement strand
GGCGCTCCGGCGCAACGCTTGCTGCTGCCGTTGACGCTCGAGTTTGGCGCGGCCGAGCTCGAGGCGATCGAGGCACACCGGGAACTGCTGCGTCGCGTCGGCTACGAGCTGGAGCCGTTTTCCGGGCGGACCGTCGTCGTGCACACCGCGCCGAACCCGCATCCGCGCTTCGAAGCGGCGCGCTGCCTGCAGGAGCTGGTGAGCGACCTGGCGGGTGGCCGGTTCGGTGGGTGGGCCAACCGTCTGGAGCGGTTCGCCGCCACATTCGCTTGTCGGGCGGCGATCAAGGCGGGTCACCATCTCGATCCGGAGGAAGCGCGCGAGTTGATTCGCCGCCTGCTGGGTGCGACGCTGCCGGCGCACGACGTGCACGGCCGTCCCTCGATCGTCCAGCTGCCGAAAGGGGAGCTCGAGCGGCGCTTTGGCCGGTAGCCGGACACGCATGACTTTCCCCGAGATGTCCCAGCGCCCCCTGGTGCCCGTGCTGGTCGGTCCGACGGCAGTCGGCAAAACCGCGGTGGCGGTCGCCCTCGCCGACCGTCTTCCGATCACGATCAGCTCCGCGGACGCCCGGCAGGTCTATCAGCGGCTCGACATCGGCACGGCCAAGCCCGATCGCGACATCCGCGCGCGGGTACCGCACGCCGGGGTCGACGTGGTCGAGCCCGGGGAGCGCTACAGCGCCGGTCGATTCGCGCGCGACGCCGCCGGATGGCTCACCGAAGCCCTTGCCGCCCGGCGCCAGCCGATCGTCGTGGGTGGGACGGGATTCTACGTCCGCGTGCTGGCGGATGGGCTATTTCACGAGCCGCCGCTCGAGCCGTCCCGGCGCGAGCGCTTGCAGTCGTGGGCGGCCGGCGTCCCTGGCCCGGCCCTGGCACGCTGGGCGTCAAGACTCGATCCGCGGTTTTCCGGTGGCGGTCGCCAGCGGGCGGCGCGCGTGCTCGAGGTCGCCTTGCTGACGGGGCGCCCCTTGTCTCTGTGGCAACAGATGGCCCGCGCGACGGGCGTTATGCGGCCGTGGTACATTGTCCTGACCGTGCCGCGCGAGCTGCTGCGCCGTCGCATCGCGGAGCGGGTCGATGCAATGCTTGCTGCGGGACTGGTGGACGAAGTCCGGGCCGAGCTGGCGGGCGGCACGGCGCCCACCGCGGCGGGGCTCGATGGGGTGGGGTACCGCGAAACCGTCGCGATGCTCGAAGGCCGGCTGGCGCCGGCGGATCTGCGCGACGCGATCGTGCGGGCAACTCGGGCCTACGCCAAGCGGCAAGAGACGTGGTTTCGAAATCAACTGCGCTATCAGCCATCAGCCGTCAGCCATCAGCCAGAGGCCGTGTGGACGCTCGACGCAACGCAGGCTCCCGAAACCGTTGCCGATCTCATCGTCGCTCGTTGGCGTGCCGTCACAGCTGACAGCTGATAGCTGATCGCTGATAGCTTTCAGAATGCGCATCGGCATCACGCTCTACCCGACCTATGGCGGCTCCGGTGCCGTGGCGACCGAGCTCGGACTCGCCCTCGCCCGGCGTGGCCACGAGGTGCATTTCATCTCGTATGCGAGCCCGTTCCGGCTGCGCGGCGTCACCGAACGAGTGACGTTCCATGAAGTCGTGCCTGCCGACTATCCGTTGTTCGAGCATTCGCCCTATGCTTTCGCGCTCGCGGTGAAGCAGCATGAGGTCGCGCTGCGGGAAGAGCTGGAGGTGATGCACGTCCACTATGCGATTCCGCACGCCGCCACCGCCTGGCTGGCGAAGCAGATGCTCGCGGACGAGCACGATCTCAAGATCGTCACTACGCTGCACGGCACCGACATCACGCTCGTCGGGCGCGATCCCTCGTATTTCAGCCTCACGAAATTCTCAATCGAGCGGTCGGATCGGGTGACCGCCGTCTCCGCGTTTTTGCGCGAGGAGACCTACCGCACGTTCGGTTGTGACGGCTGCGAAGTGCTCGTGATTCCCAACTTCATCAACCCGACGGAGTACTACCCGGCCCCTGATCCAGCCACGCGCTGTAAACTGGCGCCCGCGGATCACCGCGTGCTCGTGCACGTCTCCAATTTCCGGCCGGTGAAGCGGCTGCTCGACGTGGTGCGCATCTTCGCCGGTGTGCGCAAAGAGCTGAAGGCCAAGTTGATTCTGGTCGGGGATGGGCCCGACAGCGATGCTGCGCAGCGCGAGGCGGTCAACCTCGGCGTCAAGCGGGATGTCCGGTTCTTCGGGCGTGTGGACGACGTCGCCGATCTGCTGCGGGGCGCGGACTTGTTCCTGCTGCCGTCGGAGACGGAGTCGTTCGGGTTGGCGGCGCTCGAGGCGATGGCGTGCGGCGTTCCCGTCGTGGCCAGTGACGCCGGCGGCATTCCGGAAGTCGTGGCCGATGGGCAAACGGGGTTTCTGGCCCCGGTGGGCGACGTGGCGATGATGACCCGGCGCGCGCTCGAAGCGCTGCGCGACCCCGCGCGGCTCGACGCCCTGAGGCGCAACGCCGTCGCGCGGGCCGCGGATTTCGCCGCCGAGAAAATCGTCCCGCAGTACGAACGGGTGTACGAGGACGTCCTGCGTGGGTGATGGGTGGCGGCTGATCCGCGGCCCCAATCTGCTGATTGCCGCGGCCGGCGTCCTGGCCGGCGGATGGATCGCGCTCGGACAGGTCGCTATCCCCAAGCTGCTCGCATTCGCGGCGTTGTCGGGGATCGGGCTTGGGTGGGCTGGGAACGTGGTGAACGATCTCCAGGACACCGAAACCGACCGGATCAACCATCCCGGCGGCGAGCGGCCGATCGCGGCGGGCCGGATCAGTCGCCATACGGCCCATATGCTCGTGTGGCTCGGTCTGGTCGTGGGGTTGGGCAGTGCGGCGCTGGTGTCCGGCACGCAGCTCCTGGTCGGTCTCGCGGTCCTCGGGTTCATGCTCATCTATTCACCCGGACTCAAGCGCGCCGGCTGGCCCGGAAACCTCACGGTTGCGGCCATCGCCGGCCTGCCGCCGTTCTACGGCGCGTTGAGCCTCGGCCGTCCGGGCATGGGCATCGTACCGTGGCTGCTCGCTGGGTGGATTCACCTCGGCCGGGAACTGGTAAAGGACTTGCAAGACGAGCGTGGAGATCGGCTCGCTGGGCGGCAGACGCTTCCGGTCCGGCTGGGCCGGAATGGGGCCGTTCGGGTTGCCTGGATCGTTTGCGTCGCCTTCGTCCCGTGGGCGATCGTGCTCCCGTTAGTTGCGAGATACGGTGGTCTCTACTACCCGATCGCCGCGATTGCGACAGCGCTGGTGCTGTGGGCGGCGGGCGCGCTGCGCCGTGACCGGTTGGGCCGTGCCAGCGTCCTGCTGAAGGCAGCAATGGTGGTCGGTTTGGTGGCTCTCGTTCTCGGGAGGACGGAGTGACGCTGCATCGCCGCGAGCGATAGTTTGGGCGAAATGCACTCCATCATCACGGCGATCATTCTGGGACTAGTTGAAGGCGCGACCGAGTTCCTCCCCGTCTCGTCCACCGGGCACCTGATTCTGACAGGCCACGCGCTGGGCTTCGTGGGCCCAACGGCGGACGCGTTCGAGATCGTCATCCAGCTCGGTGCCATCCTGGCTGTGGTCTGGTTGTACCGCGCGACACTGTGGGGGGTGGCCCGGGAGGGGTTTACGGCGCCGGCGTCGCGCCAGTTCATCGGTGCCCTGTTCGTGGCGTTTCTGCCGGCAGCGATCGTGGGGCTTGTAACGCACAACTGGATCACCGCGCACCTGTTCATCCCCCCGGTCGTAATCGCCACGCTGATCCTCGGTGGCGTTGCAATGCTCGTCATTGAGCGGTTGCGCCCTGCGCCGCGCATCGAGACGGTAATGCAGATCGGCTACCGCACCGCACTGTGGATCGGCATTGCGCAGGTGTTCTCGCTTATCCCGGGGGTGTCGCGTTCGGGGGCCACGATCATGGGGGCACTGCTCGCGGGCGTCGGACGACCGGCGGCGGCCGAGTTCTCCTTCCTGCTCGCGATCCCCGTGATGTTCGCCGCGACGGGCCTCGAGCTGTGGAAGAACCGACAGCTCCTGTCAGGGTCGGATGCAGCGGTGTTCGCGATCGGCTTCGTTGTGGCGTTCCTGACCGCGGTGGTGGTAGTAAAGTGGTTGGTGCGGTTCGTGTCACAGCGTTCGTTCGCCGTCTTTGCCTGGTACCGTATCGTGTTTGGCCTCGCCTTGTTGGCCCTCCTGTTCATGGGCGAGCGCTGGATCACGATGTAGCGATCGATCGTGATAACCCTCGACGGCGTTCCGGCATCGACCCTGGCGCGGCGCTGGGGCGTTCCCAAATGCCAGGTGCTGACCTCGGTCGAATCTGCACTGGATGTCGTGCACGACTGGGGGGAAGCAGGCGCACCCACCGGAAGCGTGGTCGTGGCGGTGGAGCAGACGGCGGGGCGCGGTCGCGACGGCCGCAGCTGGTCCTCGCCGGAAGGGGGCGCCTGGTTCGCCGTGCTGCTCCGGCCGGCCGGCGGTGTGGCCGGCGCCACCTTGGGCATCGTCTCGATCCGGGCCGGAATGCTCGTCGCGGATGTCGTGGACGAGCTGCTCGGGGCTCCAGAGGCCCGTCTCAAATGGCCCAACGACGTGCTGCTGCGCGACCGCAAGCTCGCGGGCGTGCTGTGCGAGGGACGATGGCAGGGCGATGCGGTCCAGTGGCTCGCCGTTGGGCTTGGCGTAAATGTGGCCAACGAGATCCCGGCACCGCTGCGCGCCACTGCCATCACCTTGCGGGAAGTGCTGCCTGAGGTACGACCGCTTGACGTCCTAGACCGCCTCGTGCCGCCGCTGGCCCGTCTCGGCGCGCCAACCAGCCGGCTCACGGAGCCGGAATGCACCGCCTTCGCGGCCCGAGACTGGCTGCGGGATCGAGTCCTCAAGAGCCCGGTTGCCGGTCGAGGGGCGGGAGTGCGCGACGATGGGGCGTTGTTGGTAGCCGTGGCGAGCGAAATGGCCGTGGTTCGCGAGGGACATGTTGAGACTGCCTAGCGGCCTAAGCGTCTTAGCGTCTCGGCGTCTCGGCGTCTAGCTTTTCCTCATGCTCCTGGCGCTCGACGTCGGCAACACCGAAACGACGGTGGGTCTGTTCACCACGGACCGCCTCGCCGGTCACTGGCGACTCACCACCACGTTGTCCCGCACGCCGGATGAGTGGGCGGCGCTCGTCTCCGCTTATCTGACCAACGCTGGGTACTCGCCTTCGGGCATCAAGGCGGCGATCGTGGCATCGGTTGCCCCCCTCGTCACCCAGAGTCTCTGCGAAGGGGTGGCCGCGGCGACCGGGGTGGAGCCGGTCCAGGTGGATGGCCATTCCCAGCTCCCAATCACGCTCGATGTCGACGAGCCACTCACGGTCGGCGCCGATCGTATCGTGAACACGCTCGCGGCGGTCCGGTTGTTCGAACGGGATACGATCGTAGTCGATTTCGGCACGGCCACCACGTTCGATTGCATCACCGCGGACGGCCGCTTCATCGGCGGCGTCATCATGCCGGGGATTCGCACCGCAGCCGACGAGCTGGTACGGCGTACGGCTAAACTGCCCGCTACCGAGCTCACGGCGCCGGATCATGTCATTGGCCGGCGCACGGAGGATTGCATTCGGGCGGGGGTGGTGTGGGGAACGGTCGAAGCGGTGGATGGGCTGATTCGCCGCATTCGCGACGAGTGGCCGACGCGAGGTCAGGACCGCCCGCTCGTCATCGCGACCGGTGGACTCGCGACGCTGATTGCCCCCCTCACCCGGGAGATTGAGTCCGTGCAGCCGGACCTGACATTGTTGGGTCTCCGCCTGGCCGCCGAGGCGCTGGGTCTTGGCTGGTAGGGCGGGAACGCTAGATTGGGGTCTACCAACCGGATAGCGATGGAGAGCCAGGCATGACCACCAGTGCCGTGAGTGCCACGGACCGCTCCGACTTCAAGCACGTGCTCGTGAGCGGCACCAAGGTGGGAGTGATCACCGGCATTGCCGTGATTCTCTCCCTCGTGGTGGCGCGTTTCCTGTCGGGGGGACTGGCTCGGGATCTGGTCCTCTCCCTCATCGTGCTCGGGGCAGGGCTGCTCGCCAGCCTGCTGCCCGCACACTGGGCGGTATCGCGCAATACCGAGGGTGTTGCCGGAGCCGCGGCGATCGGCCTCTGGGGCACTGTGGTTTTCATGGCGATTGACATCGTACTGCTGCGCAATGTCCGGGCATACCCCTGGACGTGGGACGCGATTGGTGGTGGCAGCACCTGGTGGTACCTGCCGATCTGGTGGATGCTCGGCACCTACCTGGCGTGGATGGGAGGTCTGGTCACCGCCGCCCGCAACGCTCGCGAGACCGTCAGCCTGAGCCAGATCGCCCTCCCGTTGGCGATCGGGGCGATCGTCCTGGCGGCTGTAGCGAAGCTGATCGCAGGGGGCGTCGCACTCCCGGTTCTGGTTGGCGGCGGCTACACCGTCTCGCTGACCGTCCTCGCGCTGTTCTCCCTGGTGCGCAAGGCCTGAGTGCCACGCTGGCTGGCCCATGCGCTGGTCGTGATCGGTTGGCTCCTCACGCCGCTCTTGGCATGGGGAGCCTCGTTTTTCGGGTTGTGGATCGGCGCGCATTTCGGCACTGGAGCGACGACCCCGCTGGGGATGCTGGCGCCGGCGTTGCTCGGCGCGGCAATCTGCGGTTTCGGCGTGTTGTGGACGTGGGTCCGTTTTATGAGACGCGTGCCGCATCTGCTGGCGCACCTGATGGCTTCGCGATCACCGGAGGCCTCGTCTGATGGCCAACCATAGCCGATCGCTGGTGGCGGCCGCGGTGCTCGCCGGCTGCGCGCCGGCTGCGCTGGCCGCGCAGCGGGAGCTGGGTCTGCAATTCGGGAACTGGGAAGCTGGCGGGCAACGCGGCACTACGACCTTTGAAGCCCGCATCGACCGTCCTTGGGGAGCGTTCGTGCGCCATGGCGCTGCACTGCAGGTGACGAGTGAGCGTGGTGCGGCCGGCCGTGCGTTCTACGGCGTGGGCTACGAGCTGGAAGTCCTGCGCGGGCGCGCCGTCATCGGCCCCTACGGGGTCGTGAGTGCTGCGTTGGGAGCGGAATCGGACACCGCTGGGCAACGACTGGCGGCGCTATGGACAGCCGGCATCGGCCTGGAGTGGCGACCGGTCCGGTTCTTTGCGCTCAATGCCGAAGAGCGGTATCGCGTGAGTGACCGCGGGCCGCACGGGTTCTGGA
>DATFGN010000300.1:0-9731 GCA_035249405.1 Gemmatimonadales bacterium | reverse complement strand
GTGAGGGCTAACGGGATCCCTCGAGGCGTTACTGGAGGATCTTTGCGACTAACCGATTACCGCCAAAGCCCCGCGGCGATCGCGAAGGGGACCAGCACGTAGAGGACCACATCGCGCACCAGGTAGGCGAGGACGAACAAGGCGACAAACGTCCAGCCGCGTTTCTTCAGCAGGCCTTTCCAGCCCAGCTCGCGGCGCTCGTCCCGGAGGGCGCGGAAGTGACGGAACAGATTCATCGCATTGAATTTGAGTCCCGACCGCGGGTTCGCAAGGAGGGTTCCTAGATCCATGAAGTGCCGGGCGTTGCTGTTCGATCTCGACGGGGTCCTGGTAGACTCCCTCGGCTGCGTCGCGCGTGTGTGGCGCAGATGGGCGCTTCGCCATGGGCTCGACGCCAATGTCCTGATCCGGGCGGGCCTGGGGCGTCGCACCAGCGAGGTGCTCCGGGCCATCGCTCCGCACCTGGACGTCGAGGCAGAGACCCAGATCCTGGATCACATGGAGGAGGAGGACACCAAGGGCATGCTGGCGATTCCCGGTGCCCGGGCATTGGTCGACGGGCTCGGTCCCGACCAGTGGGCAATCGTGACCTCAGGTGGCCGCCAGCTCTCGACGCGCAAGCTCACCGTGACGGGCCTCCCAATCCCCCGCGTGTTTGTCACCGGGGAAGACGTCATTCACGGCAAACCGGACCCGCAGTGCTATCTGCGCGCGGCGGAGCTGCTCAAGGTCGAACCCCGGGACGCTATCGTGATCGAGGACGCGCCGATCGGCATCGCGGCCGCGCGCGCGGCCGGCATGAGTGTCGTGGGTGTCTCTCGAGATGGAGTGCTTTCGGACACAAATCTGACCGTTCCAGACCTCAGCGGGCTACGAGTCGAGGTGCAGAGCGGCTGGCTGATCGTAGATTCGGCCCCATGATCACCCGCGCCGGTATTCCGCTGATCGCCCTCGGTCTCACGACACTCTCCTCGCGACCACCACAAGCTCGACCGATCGACCGCGTCGGCTGGCTGCAGGGGTGCTGGATCCAGACCTCCCCGCAGCGCACGATCGAGGAGCACTGGATGCCGCCGCGCGGCAATTCGATGATCGGGATGGGTCGCACGGTGCGTGGCGACAGTCTGGTCGAGTTCGAGGTCGTGGTCGTGCGCGAGCGCGGGAGCGACCTCGTCTACGAAGCCCATCCCTCGGGCCAGCCCTCCGCTGAATTCGTCGCCGAGAGCCTTGGGGTCGCGAGCGTCCTGTTCGCCAATCCGGCGCACGATTTTCCGCAACGCGTGGGCTACCGGCGCGTCAGTGCGGATTCGCTGGTGGGGTGGATCGAAGGCACCATGGGCGGTCAGAATCGCCGCATCGAGTTTCCCTACAGGAGAACCGCATGCTACATGCGGAAGTAGTAGACGAGCTTCCCGATTAGCGCGCTGCCCGCCGGGCGACTCCAGGGAATCCCGGATGCCAGTCCCGTCGGCCAGGCGGAATTCCACACCAGGTAGGCATCGCTTCCCGATCTCGGGATCCAGTGCAGCCGACCGTTGACCGCCAGCCGGTTCGACTCGTTGTCCCACTGGAGGAAGACGGTCCCGTTGAGCCGCGGATCTCGCGCATAGTCCAACCGCAGCCGGTGGACCTGCGCCGTAAACCGGCTCGAGGCGAATCGCACCCGCTGCCATCCGCCGTCGATGCCCGCGATGACGTGCGGCTCGAGCCGCAGGCTCACCTCGTACTGAAGCTCCCGGGCCGACCCGTCGTAGAAGCCTCCGGTACTGCCTTCGAGCGCAACGACCACGGGGTGCGTCGGCGATGACTCGAGGGCAAGAGTGGCCCTATTCCAACCGTAGCGGCCGGGTGCCAGACGGCTACCGGGGTAGATCTCGAAGGAATCGGGCGGGACGTCATCATTGTGGCTCAGCTCCACCCGGAATTCCTCGCCGCTCTCCATCTGGGCGCCGATCGGCACCAGCGTGTAATTGGCGTTATCGAGGGATCCGTTCAGGTGCTCGCTCAGATCGAACGCAAACTGCGCGACCAGCAGTCGGCGGATGCCCCAGCGGCCTGGCCGCGGGAAGATGCGGATCGCCCCAGTCTGACGCTGCACCCCGCTTTGCAGGACGAAGCCAAGCGCGGGATCGAACCCCTGCTCGATGCGGCTGATCGCCAGGAAGTTGTCAGCCCAATCGTTGGGGTAATCGAGGAAGATTCGCCACGCCGAGGCCCACGGTCTTCCGGCGGGCGAGCGGGTGGCCGCCACGAACGCCTGGGGAACGAGATTCTGGCCGTGCAGTTGGAGTGGAACCGCAAAGTCGACACCGGCCCCCAGCGCCTCGCCCGCGAGACCCGGGCCTCCCTGGTAGGTCCCCATCGCCCCGACATAACCGCGCGAGAACACATCGTGCTGGACCCGGGCAACCGCGTCCACGGCGTCTTCTCTGCCTCCGGTTCTGACGGCCAGCAGGCCCAACCGCTCGTGGCCGAGTCGACCGATGAGCCGCGCCCCGGCGACGATCGGCACCACGCCACCCACCGAATCGAGGCCGATGGTGCGTGAATGGAACAGCAGCGTGCGCTCGCTCTGACCGAGCTGGAAGCTGGCCGCGGATTCGAGGAAGAACTGCCGCTGCTCTGGAAAGAAGACTGGAAACCGTGAGAGGTTCACGACCTGGCGATCGGCTTCCACCTGGGCGAAGTCGGTGTTGACCGTGAGGTCCAGCGCCAGGGTTGGCGCAACCGCGACTTTGGCGTCGAAACCTGCCTTTGCATCGGCGTCGCCCGCAGTGAGCACGCTGTCGGCGCCAGTGACGCTGAAACTCCGAGTGCGGCCATCCACGCTCGCGGCGACGTAGGGCCGTGCCTCGACGATTCCCCGGGGCCCGAGGGGAGCCGGCAGCACCAGAGTGCCCTCGGCCTCCTGGAAGAGAAGCCCCTGCTGGCGGCGCCATGACGTCCACAGCACCTCTTCATTCGTCCGCCGCATCAAGCGCTCGACGTTGAATCCCAGCTGCGTGGTACCGACGCGATAGCGCAGGTTCTGCCAGGGGATGTAGAACTCTGCGGTCCACCCGGATGGTCCAACGCGCGCCTGGACGTCCCACACGCCGTTCCAGTTCGTGTTGAGGTCCTCGGCATTCTCGACCTCGCCGTCAAACAACATGCCGTTGGGGTTCGTGCCGAAGACATAGCCGGAGCGCCGGTCGTGCTGCGAATCGATGAGCAGCGCGAAGTAGTCGTCCGCCTCGAGGTCGTCGTCGCGGCGCACGTGGGCCCGAACCAGACGGTCGGGGCGTTCGTCCTCCATCCAAACGCCGACGTACATCCCCGCATCCCCGGCGAGCACCCGGACCACCGTGCGCCGCGTCCCGGGCTCACCTTCGGCAGGATCCTGCTGGCGAAACGCGGTGATGGAATCGGCCGCCCGCCAGGCCAGCTCGTCGGGAACGCCATCGAGGTGGATGACGCCCACCAGCGGAGCAGCTCGGACCGTCGGCGGAGCCGGCTCCTGCGCGACGCCCGTTCGCGGCCCTGCCATGGTGCTTGCGGCGAGCATCAGGAACCGGACGACCTTAGGGTGCATCGTCGCTCACTTACGGCGGTGGGCGATCTTGCCTGCCACGTAGGTCGCTTGCACGCAGCGGTCATCCCCCAGAGTCATGAGGGCGAACAGGACGTCCTCGATCGACTCCGCGCGGCCCGTGCGCAGCTCGAGCAGCGGCGTCGCGGCCGAGTCGAGCACGACGAAGTCAGCTTCGTGCCCCGGCGTGAACGATCCGATGCGGTGGTCCAGCCCCATGGCCCGGGCGCCGCCCAGCGTCGCCAGGAAGAACCCGCGCAGCGCGGTGAGCGTGTCCCCATGCAGCCGGGCCACCTTGTAAGCCTCATTGAGCGTCGCCAGGGTGGAGAAGCTGGTCCCCGCCCCCACGTCGCTCCCCAGGCCCACATGAATGGGTCGCCGCGGATCCTTCGCGAGCTGCACGCGGAACAGGCCGCTGCCGAGAAACAGGTTCGAGGTCGGGCAATGGGCGATCGCGGCGCCGGCCTCGTGACACCGCACCATCTCGGGCTCGGTGAGGTGGATCGCATGCGCCAACACCGCCCCCCGACGCACCAAGCCACATTGGTCGTAGACGTCGAGGTAGTGCGCCCGCTCGGGAAACAGGCGCCGCACCCACGCGACCTCCTCGACACTCTCGGAGATGTGGGTCTGCATCAGCACGTCGGGATGCTCGCGCCACAGCGCGCCCGCTGCCTCGAGCTGCTCCGGGGAGCTCGTGGGCGCGAAGCGCGGCGTGATGGCGTACAACGCGCGTCCCCGGCCGTGCCACCGGGCGATGAGGCCTTTGGATTCGTCGTAGCCCGTTTGCGCCGTGTCGAGCAGCGCCGCGGGCGCGTTGCGGTCCATCAGCACCTTGCCAGCCGCCAACCGCAGGTTGCGCTTGGCCGCCTCCGCGAACAGCGCGTCGACCGATTGGGGATACACGGCGCAGAATACGAGCGCCGTCGTCGTCCCGTTCCGCAGCAGCTCGTCGCAGAATCGCTCGGCCATCGCCATCGCGTGCGCCGGATCGGCGAACTGGCGCTCGGCCGGAAACGCGCGCGTCTCCAGCCAGTCGAGCAGCTGCTCGCCGTAGGTGCCGATGATCCCGGTTTGGGCAAAATGGATGTGCGTGTCGACGAATCCCGGCAGAATCACCGCGCCCGGGTAGTGCAGCAGGTCAACGTCGCCTGGCAGCGCCGGGTGCAGGCGCTCCGCGGGCCCGACCGCCTCGATCACGCCGTCCCGGCAGAGCAGGATCCCGTCCGACTCGTACACGAAGGCCGTGCGCGCTTCGGTGAAAAACGGATCGTCCACGAAGTAGGCGAGACTGCCGCGAACGGCGATCGCCGACATGAGTCACCTGGTGGCTGGGCGCCCCGAAGCTACGCTAATTTTCGGTCGCATGCGTAGCGGCGACTACTTCTCGGCCGCGGCTCGGGCCTACGCCGCGTTTCGCCCTTCCTATCCCGACGCCCTGATCCGGTTCGTGGCCGATGCCGCGCCCGGGCGGGACCTCGCCTGGGATTGCGCGACCGGCAACGGACAGGCCGCGGTTCCGCTCGCCCAATGGTTTCGCCGCGTCATCGCGACCGATGCGAGCACCGCTCAGCTCGAGCACGCGCGCCCGTCTGCCCGCGTCGAATACCGGATCGCCCCCGAAGCGGCCTCGGGCCTGGAGCCGGCATCGGCCGATCTGGTCACGGTCGCCCAGGCGCTGCACTGGCTCGATCTCGAAGCGTTCTATCCCGAGGTGCAACGGGTCTTGAAGCCGCGCGGGGTCCTGGCTGTATGGTGCTACGCCCGCTGCCGGGTCACGCCCGAGATCGATCGCGTCATCGACTGGTTCTACGAGGCACGGGTCGGCCGGTATTGGCCTCCCCAGCGGGCGCACACGGAAACCGGGTACCGCGACTTCCCCTTCCCCTTCGACGAGCTGCCCCCCGGAACCTGGACGATGACGGCGACGCTCGCGCGGCAAGAACTGGTCGGGTACTTCGGCACCTGGTCGTCGGTGGCGGTGGCGCGGGAAACAGAGCAGAAGGATCCGATCCCCGATCTCGAAGCGCGGCTCGCGCGGGTCTGGCCGACAGCGTCCGAGCGCCGTAGCGTGACGTGGCCGCTCACCCTGCGGATCGGACGGTCGAGGCGATTCCCCTAGAAGAAGGAGCGAGGATGCGTGCACTCGTGTCGTGCCTCGGACTCTTGAGCGTGGTGAGCACCGGGTGTAAGCGCTCGCGCGCGACGGATGTCGCCGCGGAAGCGGCCCGGATCAAGGCGCTGGAGCTGCAGTCGTTCCAGGACCTGGCGGCGCGCCGTATGGATGCCGTGAGCGCCCTGTATGCGCGGGACGCCCAGATGCTGCGCGCCAACGCGCCGACGGTCCACGGCCGCGATTCGATCGCCGTCGTGTTTCGCGAGCTGGCCGCCGGGTTGCCCAACTTTCGCCACGAGTTCCGCGCTGATTCTGTCGTGGTGGGGCAAGGCGGCGACGTCGCCGTGGCGACGGGCGTCTACCGGTTCACCCCCGACACCCTGCACCCGACGGCGGTCGACGTGGGCAAGTACCTGGGCGTCTGGAAGCGCGAGGACGGGGACTGGCGCATCGCGCTCGACATGACCAACAGCGACGGCAGCGGCAGCGCCGCGGCCCCGGGCGATGCCACCGCCGTCCGCGAGGTTGTGGAGGCATACCTGCACGGCCTCAAGTTCAACGACGTCGAGAGTCTGCGGCGGGCCTTCTGGCCGGACGCGAAGCTGTTTTTCGTCGACCGGCAGGGACACCTCGGCCAGCTGAGTCAGGCGCGCTGGTATGAGGGGTTCGCCGGGAATGCGGGACACGAAGAGGAGGGCGAGCTGCGCATCGCGTCCATCACCGTGACGCGTGATATCGCCAGCGTGACCGTGGTAGAAGAGTACCCGCGCTCGCGCTATACGGACTATCTGTCGCTCGTGAAGTTCGACTCGGGCTGGCGCATCGTGAACAAGGTGTACACCTCCGAGCCGCGCTGACCTCCATGGCTGCCCGCCTCGCAGAGACGACGCGACTCGAAGCGTTCAGCGACGGCGTGTTCGCGATCGCGATCACGCTCCTGGTGCTGGAGATTCCCGTTCCGACCCATGCCGAGACTGCAGCGGCCGGCGGCCTGGCGCGTGCGCTCGCCGATCGGTGGCCGTCATTCACCGGGTTCGTCATCAGTTTTCTGACGATCGGGATCATGTGGGTCAGCCACCACGCGATCTTTCAGTACGTGCGTCACACCGATCGCCGGTTCTTGCTCGTGAACGTGCTGTTCCTGATGGGGATCTGCTTCGTGCCGTTCCCCACCGCCGTGCTGGCAGAGCATCTCCCGGATGCCGCCAATCGGCTGACGGCGACCGTGCTCTATGGAGCGATGTTCGTGGTCATGTCCGTGCTGTTCAACACCGTCTGGTGGGTTGGGACCGCCGAGGGCCGGCTGCTGGGCGGGGATGTGGACCGCAAGGGTCTGGAGGTCATCTCCAAACGCTACCGCTTCACGCCGCTCGTCTACGTCGTCGCGCTGGCATTCGCCCCGCTTTCCGTCTGGATCACCTTGGGAACGATCCTCCTCATGGCAGTCTTTTTCATGCGTCCCGAACGCGGGCAGCGGTAGGCTGTGATGCTGCGATTGATGCTCGCAGCGCTGCACTTGCTCGCCCTGGGCATTGGGCTCGGCGCCGTCTGGGCCCGGAGTCGCGCGCTGCACGGGACGCTCGACCCGGCCGGCCTGCGGCGTGTGTTTGCGGCGGACACCTGGTGGGGAGTCGCCGCGTTCGTGTGGATCGGCACGGGTCTGTGGCGCCTGTTTGGCGGCATCGAAAAGCCGACGGGATACTACTTCCACAACGGCTTCTTTCTCCTGAAGATGGGCTGTTTCGGAGTGTTGTTCCTGCTCGAGCTGGCCCCGATGATCACGCTGGTCCGCTGGAGGAGCCGGCTGGCGCGCGGACGCGCGATCGACACTCGCCGTGCCCGCACCTTCGGGACGATCAGCCTGGTGCAGACCGGTTTGCTGCTCGGCATCGTCCTGCTTGCCACCGCGATGGCGCGCGGCTACGGCGCGCGTATCCCGTGACCCGCCGGCTCGTCGACCTCAGCCACGCCGTCGAAGACGGCATGATCACCTATCGCGGCATCCCGGCTCCGGTCATCCGCGATTTCTTGAGCCGCGAGCAGTCGCGCACCCGCTATGCGCCAGGCACGGAATTCCAGATCGGCACGATCCAGATGGCGGCCAATACCGGGACGTACCTCGACAGCCCGTTCCATCGATTCGCTACCGGCGCAGATCTATCGGATCTCCGTCTCGACCAGATCGCGGAGCTGGACGGGGTGACGGTACGCGCCCCCGTGACGAGCGGCCGGGCTGTGGGACCGATGTCATTCGGAGGGATCGCATTGCGCGGGAAAGCGGTGCTCGTCCACACTGGGTGGGACCGGCACTGGCGGACCGACCAGTACTTCGCAGGTCACCCATTCCTGACCGAAGCGGCGGCGCACCACCTGGTCGATGCTGGCCCGGTGCTGGTGGGGATCGATTCCCTCAACATCGACGATACCGTTGACGGCCAGCGTCCCGTGCATACGATCCTGCTCGGCGCGGGAATCCCCATCGTCGAGCACCTGTGCGGCCTCGAGCAGCTGCCCGATGCAGGGTTTCGGTTTTCCGCGGTCGCGGTGAAGGTGAAGGGGTTCGGCTCATTTCCGGTCCGCGCCTTCGCGTCGTTCGAGTCCTGACGCCCGCCTCCCCGCAGGCTAGCTTTGCCCCTCCTATGACGGAAGCCCCAGAAACCCGCGGGCCGATCGCACGCATTCAGGTCGGCAAGGCCGGCGAGATCTGGCTCGACGGCGCGCGTACCACGCTCGAGGCGTTACGTCCGCAGCTCGCCCAGCTGCGGGCCAAGAACGGCGTCGTGTGGTACCATCGCGCGGCAACGGGCGCCGAGCCCGCTCCAGAGGCGATGGCGGTGATTCAGCTCGTGATCGAGCATCGCCTGCCCATTTCCATGTCCCTGCGTCCGGACTTTTCCGACGTAGTCCGCGCCGACGGGAGCGTAGCACCGCGACGCGGGCCCCACACGCTGAGCTGATCTCCTCGCGGTCGTGCCCGAGCTTCCAGACATCGTCCTGTATCTGCACGCGCTCCAAGCCCGCATCGGCAGCGCCAGTCTCGAACGGATCCGCATCGGGAGTCCGTTCGTTCTTCGGACCACCGATCCACCCGTCGCCGATCTGGAGCAGCGCGCGGTCGTGTCGTTGCGGCGGCTCGGCAAGCGCATCGTGATCGGGCTCGATGGGGAGTACTTCATCGTCCTCCATTTGATGATTGCCGGGCGGCTGCGCTGGGGCGCCGCGGGTGCCAAGATCCCGGGTCGCCTGGGCCTCGCGGCACTCGACTTTTCTACCGGGACGCTCATCCTCACCGAAGCAGGATTGACCCATCGTGCGTCGATGCACCTGGTGCACGGTGAAGCGGGACTCGCGGCACACGATCCGGGCGGGCTCGACAGCTTCACCGCGACATTCGATCAATTCCGGGATGCGCTCACCAGGGAATCCCATACCGTGAAGCGGGCCCTTACCGACCCGCACCTGCTCGACGGGATCGGGAACGCCTACTCGGACGAGATCTTGCATGCCGCGAAGGTCTCCCCGCTGACGCTGACCTCGCGACTGACACCCGAGGAGCTCGACCGGTTGTACGCGGCCACCCGGGCGACGCTGACCACGTGGATCGGTCGGCTCCGGGCGGAGACGGGGGACGGGTTCCCCGAGAAGGTTACCGCGTTTCGCGAGGGGATGGCCGTACACGGGCGGTTTCGTCGTCCCTGTCCGGTGTGTGGTGCGCCGGTGCAACGCATCCGCTACGCCAAGAACGAAGTCAACTACTGCGCCACCTGTCAGACCGGCGGCCGGGTGCTAGCGGATCGCTCGCTGTCCCGGCTCTTGAAGCAGGACTGGCCCCGATCGCTCGACGAGTGGGAGGCCCGCATCGGCGACGCACGTGCCGACGCGTGACGAGGCTCACACCGTCTCGGGGCACATACCGCCGTGACCTTTCGCCCCGCTGGCGAGTAGTAGAGACACACAGCTACTGCCGGAGACTGCCGTCATGACCTCACTCGTTCTCCGTAGTCGATCTCTGGTGACGCTGGCTGGGGCGACCGCGCTCTGTCTCGC
>DATFGN010000299.1:0-5183 GCA_035249405.1 Gemmatimonadales bacterium | reverse complement strand
GGCCGAGCGGGCCAGTACGAACAACAGGTCGGACAAACGATTCATGTACTGCAAGAGGGCCGTCGAAATCGTGGCTTCCAGCGACAAGCGAACGATGCTGCGCTCGGCACGCCGGCAGATGGTGCGGGCGAGGTGGAGCGCGGCGCCCTTCGGCGCCCCGCCGGGGAGAATGAAATTCTTGAGGGGTGGCAACGAACCGTCGAGCCGGTCGATGGTCCGTTCCAGCTCCCGCACGTCCGCCGGTCCGATGGGCGGCCCGGCCAGAGTCCGCGCCAGGAGCTCCGCGTCGAGGGTCGCCAGCTCGGCCCCGATGGTCAGGAGATCACGCTGCAACCGCTCGAGCAGCGGCGTCTCGAAGTCGGCGGGCGCCGTCGCGGCCGCCGCGCCGATGGCTGCGTTCGTTTCATCCACGTCGCCGTAGGCAGCGACGCGGGCGTGGCTCTTGGGGACCCGGTTGCCGCCGAAGAGGCCGGTCTCCCCGCCATCACCGGTCTTCGTGTAAATCCTCACGGGACTCCCCCGGCTTCCAGGTTTCCGTTACGTTCGCCCCATGCAGGACCTCAAAGATATCACCATCATCGGTGCCGGCCCCACGGGGTTGTTCGGCGCGTTCTACGCCGGGATGCGCGGCGCGTCCTGCCGGCTCATCGACAACCTCGACCAGCTCGGCGGCCAGCTCACGGCGCTGTACCCGGAGAAGTACATCTTCGACGTCGCCGGCTTTCCCAAGATCCTCTCCAAAGATCTCGTGAAGGGCATGGCCGATCAGGCGCTCCAGTTCAAGGCGCCGGTGCATTTGGGACAGAAGGTCACGGCCCTGCGCACCGCGGGGGAGGACGGCGCCGCGACCTTCGTCGTCGTCACGGAGCAGGACGAGTATCCCTCGCGGACCGTCCTCATCGCCGGCGGCATCGGCGCGTTCACGCCGCGCAAGTTGCCGCTCAAGGACGCCGACCGCTGGCTGGGCCACGGTCTCTATGACCGGGTCCTGGACCCGCAGGTGTTCCGCGGTAAGCGGATCCTGATCGTCGGAGGTGGCGATTCCGCGTTCGACTGGGCGGTGAACCTGCAGGGGATTGCGGCGTCGATCGTCATGATCCACCGGCGCGACGGCTTTCGCGCCCATCACGCCACCGTGCAACAGGTGCACCAGCTGTGCGCCGATGGCAAGATGGAACTGCGCACCTTTTGGGAGCTGCGGGCCATCGGCGGCGGGTCCGACATCGATTCGGTCACGATCGTCAACAACAAGACGAAGGAAGAAGCGACCCTGCCCATGGACTGCGTGATCCCGCAGCTGGGATTCATTTCCTCGCTGGGCGCGATCGCGGAGTGGGGGCTGGACATCGAAAAGGGGGAGATCAAAGTCACGCAAACGATGGAAACCAATCGCCCCGGCATTTTCGCCGCGGGTGACATCACGACGTATCCCGGCAAGCTCAAGCTCATCGCCACCGGCGTCGCCGAAGCCTGCATCGCCGTGAACCACGCCGTGCACTTCCTCAACCCGGCCGCGAAGATCGAGCCGGGGCACTCGAGCAATATGGCGCTATTTGGACAGAAGGATGACTGAAGGCTGAACTTCGTAAGGAAGAGACGTAGGGTTGGAATGCGTAAGGATGAACCGTAACCGCATACGTCTTTTCCCTACGATTTCAAACCTTACGCCTTCTCCATACGCCTTTCTATTTAGATCTCCCAATCTCTACGACCACCGAATCGATCTGGGCCAGCACCAATCTGCCGGGTAACGCCTGCCCGTTGGCTTCGATGCTGAAAATCAACGGATGCCCGTTGGGCCGTTCGATGTAGCCCGACAGGGTATTCACCCGGTCGATACTCCCGGTCTTGGCGATCACGCGGCCCTCGAGCGCAGTGCCGAGAAAACGCCGCCGCAGCGATCCCGGTTGATCGGAGCGGGGTAGCCCCGCGAAAAACGGCGCGCGCCGGGGGTGGGTGGACATGAAGCTGAGGAGCTTGGTGAAGGTATTGGGGGAGACGAGGTTGCCCGCCGCCAGCCCCGAGCCGTCTTCGAGCGAGAACGCCGTCGAGTCGATGCCCACCGAATCAATGAGGAAGCGGCGCTCCGCATCGAGCCCCGCATCCCAGCTTCCCTGGCCAGACACTTCCCGGCCCAGCGTCTTGAGCAGCATTTCCGCGAACCAGTTCTGGCTGGAATTGAGGATGGGGAACACGATGTCCGGGAGCGGACGTCCCAGGTACTCCGCAAGCGGAGTCCCGCAGCACCGCACGGCCCGGTTCGCCAGCGAGTCGGTAGTACTGCTCGCCCCTCCTTCTACGGCGACGCCGCGACGCTGCAGAGCGTACGCGAGCGCGCGGGCGGCGTAGCGGTTGGGATCGGGGAGGGCGAAGCTCTCGATCCAGGGATCGCGGCCCAGTGCGGCGGTGCCCTCCGCCCAGATGTCCATCGTCCCCGGCACACGATAGAAGTTGTCCCCGATCGTCGAGCGACCGCGGGGCCCGGTGCGCGCACGATTCTCGAACGAAAACATGCCCAGCTCGGGCGACCAGGTGATCGTGGGCGGAGGGCCCACCGACTCGGCGGGGGTGATGCGGAAGTCGACGCTGTTGTCGTGGAACCCGAGCCCGGACACCGGCGCGGCGTACCACCAGTTGGTGTCGAACACGCTCCAGGACGGGTGCACCAGCGTCGGCTCGAAATACGAGCCGTCGCCCACGATCTTGCCCGTGACGTGGCGCACGCCCCGGGCGAGCAGCGAATCGGCGATGGCGTCGATCGCCGTGAAGGTCGAATCGCAGGCGCCGGGCGCGAGCGAATCGACGCCGAAGCAGCGCTCGGACCACGTCGGGTCGCCGCGGCCATACAACACCAGGTCGCCGTCCACCACGCCATCCTGCAGCGTGCCGTTCACGTACACGCTGGTGCGCATCCGGTAGGTCGGGGGCAGGAGCGCGGTCGCGACGGCCGCCACGACCAGCTTGGTGTTACTGGCCGGCACGAACAGCCGGTCGGCATTGCGCTGGTACAGCGCCCGCCCGCGATCGTCCACGACCGAGACGCCCCAGCTCACGCGATTGAAGGGCGGCTGGTCGAGCAGCGCATCGAGTCGCTGGACGAGCGAGCCGCGCCGGGCGGCGACGGGCGTCGCGGTCTCGGGGGCTGCGGTCCCTTGCGCGGCGGCGAGCGCCGCGAGCAAGGCGTTAGTCGTAAGCGATGCGAGGATCGGCTTTCGCATACAGGAGATCCGCGACGAGGTTGACCAGCACGAACACGACCGACATGAACAGGATGCCGCCTTCAATGGCCGGCAGATCGCGCTTCTCGATCGCCGTCAACACATACCGGCCCAGCCCCGGCCACGCGAAGATCGATTCGGTGAGCAGGCTGCCGGTGAGATAGCTGCCCGTATCGAGCGCCAGAACGGTGATCACCGGGACCAGCGCATTGCGCAGCGCGTGCCGCAACCACACCAGGCGATCGGGCAGACCCTTGGCGCGCGCGGTTCGAATGTAGTCGCTGGCGAGGGCCTCGCGCATCGCCCCGCGAGTCATGCGCGCCAGAACCGCGACCGAGCGCATGCCGAGCGTAGCGGCCGGGAGGATCAAGGCCGCCAGGCTCCCCGAGCCCGATGGCGGCAGCCAGCGCAGCGTGACCGCGAACAACAGGATCAGAAGCAATCCGACCCAATACACGGGGAAGGACACGCCGAGGTAGGACAGCAGCATCGCCAAGCGGTCGGCGAGGCCCCCAGGCCGTACGGCGGCGAAGACGCCGAGCGCGATGCCGGTCAAGGCGGCGAAGCTCATCGCCGCCAGCGCCAGCTGCGCGGTTTTCGGGAATCGCTCCATCAGGTCCGAGGCGATCGGCCGGCGGGTGATGTAGGAGCGTCCCAAATCGCCCCGCACCACGCCGCCCAGGTAGTGCCCGAATCGCACCGGCAGGGGATCGTCCAGATGCAGCTCGGCACGCAACCGGGCCACGGTGAGGGAATCGGCCCGCTCACCCACCATCTCCTGCACCGGGTCGCCCGGGGCCACCTCCAACAACAGAAACGCCGCTACCAGGACACCCAACAGCGTGGGGATGACGAGCAGCAATCGCCGCCCCACGAATCCTGTCATGGCACGCGGTGCGCCTCAGTCCAGCGTTGCCCGTTGAAGATCACCGGCAGCTCCCAGCCAGTGATGGAGGGTGAAACGGCCCAGAGATCGACCGGGAACCACAGGTACAGCCACGGCGCGGCGCCGTGCACCCGATCGTCGATCCGCCGGTACAGCTCGCTGCGCGCCGCTTCATCCTGGGTCCGGCGGGCGGCGAGAATCAACGAATCGGTCGTCGCATCGGCGTAGAAGGCGTAGTTGCCGCCCCGGCCAGCGCTGGCGCTGTGAAATAATGGATACAGGAAGTTGTCCCCGTCGGGGTAATCGGCCCACCAGTCGAGCACCGCCATGTCCGCGTTGCCCGCGCGGGCTGCCTCCCGTTGGCTGGACGCATCGCGCTCGACGATCTCGACTCGAATCCCCACCTGAGCCAGGTCGGCCTGGATTGCCTGGGCGACGCGACCCAGGGTCAGGTTGTCCGCGGTGCGCCACAACTGCAGCGCGAACCCCTGCCCGAACCCCGCGTCCTGGAGCAGCCGGCGCGCCCGGGCCGGATCGTATGCGTACGCGGCGCGCGTCGTATCCCCGCCCGGAAGGCTCGGCGGGACGGCCCCGCGCGCCAGAATGCCGCGACTGCTCCAGACGGTCGTCAGAATCTGCCGCACGTTGACGGCATGATTGATGGCCTGGCGCACGCGGACGTCCCGCAGCGGGCCGCGGCGATTGTTGAGCGCCACGTACGTGACGCGCAGCGCCGGTTTCTCCTGGAGCCACGTCGGGTGTCGCTGCCGCCATTGTGCAGTTTCGCCGAATGGGACCTCGACCACGCTGAGCCGCCCGGATTCGAATTCGGCGGCTCGGACCAGCTGGTCCGGGATGATCCGGACGGTGAGCGAGTCGGCGTGCGGAGCACCGCCCCAGTAGTCCGCGTTGCGGGCGAACCGGAGCGCATCATCGTGTGCCCAGCCGGCGAACCGCCAGGGACCGGTCCCGTTGGGGTGCGTCCCCAGGTCCTGAGGATCGGCGGGCGCGATCGAAGCTACCGGCATTGCCAGGAACTTGGGGAACACTGCAAGCGGCTCGCTCAGCGTGAGCGCGAC